>DATBWO010000208.1:0-3977 GCA_036514775.1 Dehalococcoidia bacterium
ATTCCGCACATTCGTGGAAGCAACACCTCTGGGGCGACTGGAGGAGATCTACAGTGGCACCTTTGACTTGGACGCGGCCTACCATCCCTACGTGGGCTATCACCTGTTCGGCGAGAGTTACAAGCGCAGTGTCTTCTTGCTGGAATTAAAAGAGCGCTATCGAGCCAAGGGCTTCGACGTGCCAGAGAACGAGTTACCGGACCACCTGGCGTTGCTGCTGCGATTCCTGGCGATAACCGATGACGTAACCATGGCTGGGGAAATTATCCACGAGGGCCTGCTGCCGGCAATGGAGCGGATGATGGGTAAAGCCAAATCCGCCGGCTATGATGAGGTGGAAACTCCCGAGCCACCGCATAATCGGAGACAATATAATCCATACCGAGGGATACTGGAGGCCCTAGAGTTAGTACTGCAAGGATTCCCGACAAATGACGAAGGACAAAGTCTTAGCCTTTGATCATTCTTCATAAGTCGGTTGATAAGGAGGTTATTATCATGTTTAACTTTGTGCTGTTCGTAGTCTTTCCCTATATGGCCATTGTACTGGCTATTCTGGTAGGGCTTTATCGTTACTTCAATGATCGTTTTTCCTACTCCAGTTTCTCGTCTCAATTCTTGGAGAATCGCATCCTGTTTTGGGGATCGGTGCCCTGGCACTATGGGGTAATCCTCGTGTTGTTGGCGCACCTGCTGGCTTTGTTCTTCCCTACTCAGTGGGCGGCCCTCATCGCTGTGCCACTGCGCCTCTACGTGCTGGAAGTGACCGGGCTGGCGCTGGCGCTTGTAGCTATCGTAGGATTAACCTTGCTAATTCTTCGGCGATTACAAAATGCACGGGTCCTCACCGTCACCACTGTGGCGGACTGGCTGCTGTTACTCGTGCTGCTGGCTCAGGTGATCCTTGGGTTCTGGGTAGCCCTGCGTTACCGCTGGGGATCTGATTGGTATCTGCATACGGCCGTGCCCTGGCTGGCCTCCCTAGCGACGCTCAACCCACAAATCCAGTACGTGACCTCCCTGCCTTGGGTGGTTAAACTGCATATGCTAGGCGGTTTCTTTATTATACTGCTTTTCCCCTTTACTCGTTTAGTACATGTATTCACTGTACCAATAACATATCTATGGAGACCCTATCAGGTGGTGATCTGGAATAAGAGGTGATCTTGTCATGACCGACTCCAGCAAGAACCTGTTATTGGCAACCGTCGCCTTTGCCATCGCTTTTTCCGTCTGGGGGCTTATCTCCGGGTTGGCTCCTCTGTTTAAGGTCGAGTTGGAGTTATCAGCTATGGAGGCCAGCCTGATGATTGCTATCCCCGTGTTGCTGGGTTCTCTCGGGCGGATACCCATGGGAATACTCACGGATCGCTTTGGCGGTCGCCTGGTCTTCAGCGTTTTGCTCATCTTTTGCATGATTCCCCTGCTTGCCCTGGCTGTGAACCATTCCTATCCTAGTCTGCTCTTCTGGGGACTCTGGCTGGGTCTAGCCGGGTCTTCCTTCGCCATTGGTATAGCTTTTGTCTCCCGATGGTTCCCCCCCGAGAGACAGGGGACGGCTCTAGGCATCTACGGGGCAGGAAACATCGGGCAGTCCATCGCTGTCTTCTTTGGGATAATCTTGGCTCGTCGGATCGGGATTCCCGTGACATTTCTGCTCTTCGGTTTGCTCTCACTTGCCTGGGGATTAGTCTTCGCTCTCTGGGCGCGCAACGCTCAGAGTACAACACGCTCCAAGACGCTAGGGGAAAACATCCAAGTGTTACGTACAGAGCCTCTTTCCTGGGCTCTAAGTCTATTTTACTTCCTCACTTTTGGAGGATTTATCGCCTTGGGTATCTACTTGCCTACTCTGCTAAAAGAAATCTTCTTGTTGACTCCTGAAGATGCAGGGGCCCGAACGGCTGGCTATATCGTTCTGGCTACGGGATGCAGGCCTATTGGGGGATGGCTCGGCGACCGAATCGGGGGCGTACGCCTGTTGTTCTACGTCTTTTTAGGCATCACCTCCCTCGCCTGGCTGATGGCTATATCCTCGATCTATCCCTTTACAGTAGGGGCACTGGGTTGCGCAGCCCTATTAGGGATAGGCAACGGTGCTGTTTTCAAGCTCGTTCCTCAGTATTTCCCGGCCCATACGGGCACTGTGACTGGGCTGGTCGGAGCCACAGGCGGAATCGGTGGGTTTTTCCCACCTCTAGTCCTCGGGATTCTAAAAGATCTGACTGATACTTATGCATTGGGCTTCATATTGCTCAGTGCCTTTGCGTTGGGATGTGCCTGGGTTCTGTGGCGCGTCTTCATCCGGATACCCACACCGAGCCAGGCCAAGTAAAGTTTGTCTTCTTTCTTACAAATTTTATTCCCTCCACAAAAGAAGATATTTAAGAACGCTTTGAAGCTCGGAGAGAGAAAAACAAAAAGAGTTACATTCAAATGGGTACCCGTTGTGGATATAGACTACTGAACGGGTTGTGGTGAGTGTGGAGGCTTGTGGCCCCGCAATGTCTTGAGATAGCTAATAATGTAGCGGTTCTGATTCGGGCTGATATGTGTGGAAGCGAAGAGCATTGTATCGAACCTTGTCCTGAAGATGCAATTCACATGGAATGGGTAGAAATGTGTGGGGATGAAAGCATAGGAAAGTGGCGCATCGTGAACAAATAGAGAAGGAGTAGTAATTAGCAAGTAAAGTTTTAGTACACTACTTGGAAGGATAACTGATTTCAGATTGAGGTCGGTCTGAGATAGCTATGTCGGCATCAGTATCTCCAAAACCTCTTCACACGATCTGTTCTTGCCAAACAGTTTCTTGGCTAACTCCGAAAATACCGCAGCACTTCTCTCCCTATCGCTCGACATCTCTGTCCAATTTATTTTCCCATTGGCAAATTCATATTGAGTCTTTACTGGTTGTTAAGAGTGTCAGATGTCTTATTTTCTGACAGATATTCTTTTTCTAAAGCGAACACTCACTTATATTTTATATTAATTTCAATGAATTATACGCATTGAATTAGGTGGCACACAGTTTGCCAAATAGTGTTGCATATCAATCATGGTAAAAAGACCTGGTGGTCATCTAATCATTTTATCAATAATGGGAGCGCATTGTGCTGAGTCAAACAGTTGGTTACGCTATTAGAGCTCTCGCCTACCTAGCTCGGATGAAGGACAGACCGGTTCTCGTAAGGGAAATCTCCGAGGCCACGAATATCCCCTATGCTTTTCTTGCAAAAATTATCAACACGTTGGGAAGAAGGCAATTTGTGGTAACACAGCGAGGGATTAGAGGCGGGATTTCTCTTGCCCGAAAGCCCGAGTCTGTAAGCCTATACGAACTCTGTGTGGCATTGGACGATCCGCTTTCGAAGAGGCGGTGTATACTCGGAATGCCTGCGTGCTCTGATGAAAATAGTTGTCCAGCTCATCGCTTCTGGGCAAAACACCGGAAGGAAGAAATTAAGTTCCTTTCCAAGACCACATTAGCCGATATTGCCATAATTCTGGACAGACAAAAGCGTGCCCAAAAAAGAAAACATAAGGACGGGTCAGTAAGTAAGAATAAATAAGAAAGGAGGTAAATTACTATGGAACTGGGACGGAGGAGCTTCCTCAAATTGGGACTGAGTGGAGCGGGAGCGCTATTATTTGCCTCAAAGGGATTTGGTGAAATATCCACATTCTTTGACCCCGTGGATGTTGAAAATCCTTTGGCGTTTTACCCCAATAGAGGTTGGGAAAAAACATTCAAGGACTTGTGGAGATATGATAGTGAGTTTTCATTTCTTTGTGCACCTAACGATACACATAATTGCTTACTCAAAGCGCATGTTAAAAACAATGTAGTCGTCAGACTCGCGCCATCTTTTGGTTATTCAAAAGCTACCGATCTAGACGGAAATCAGGCATCGTGCAGATGGGAGCCAAGGTGCTGTCAGAAAGGGCTTGCCCTCGTAAGAAGGATTTATGGTGAT
>DATBWO010000209.1:0-2184 GCA_036514775.1 Dehalococcoidia bacterium
CTTATCCAGAAGAACGGTCTTTATCTGGTGAGCTCTTTCCAAAGTCTCCCCATTCCTGATAAGAATGCCATGTTCGGCTCCCTTGCCTGTGCCGACTATAATCGCAGTGGGAGTAGCCAGCCCCAAGGCACAGGGGCAGGCGATAATAAGCACAGCAACGAAGTTTAGGAGAGCGAAGGTGAGGGACGGAGACGGTCCCACGAAATACCAGACTACAAAGGTCACGATGGCAATGCCAATCACCGTCGGTACAAAGTAACTGGCAATAACGTCAGCAAGACGCTGAATAGGAGCTTTGCTTCCCTGTGCTTCCTCCACCATTCGAACGATATGAGCCAGCGTTGTATCCTTACCTACTTTGGTTGCTTCGATTTCCATGCTGCCGGTCTTGTTAATAGTGGCACCGATCACCTCATCACCCACCTTTTTCTCCACAGGGATACTCTCTCCAGTAATCATAGATTCATCAACACTAGAGTAACCCTGGCGAACTATGCCATCCACAGGCACCCTCTCGCCAGGACGCACCAGGATAAAGTCACCAACCTGAACATCTTCGACGGGAATTTCCTTCTGCTCGCCTTCACGGATAACTAGAGCGGTCTTCGGCTGCATACCGATAAGCTTCTTTATTGCTTCCGAGGTCTGCCCTCTGGCTCTAGCCTCGAGAAAACGACCAAGAAGAATCAAGGTTATAATCATGGCCGAGGTATCGAAGTAGAGGTGCGGTTCCAGCATCTCAGAGGCAAAAAGGCTGGGGGAAATAACAGCTATCATGCTGTAGAAGTAAGCCACCGAAGTACCTACCGCAATCAGAGTATTCATGTCGGAGGTTCTATGTTTCAGCGCCCCCCATGCCCCTCGGTAGAATCGCAGACCAGCCCAGAACTGCACTGGCGTTGCCAGGGCCCATAGTAGATAGGGCTTCCCAACAAAGGAAGGACTGAAACCCAGAGCCATGATTATTGAGGCAAGGATGACAGCGACGATAAATCTGTTCCTGAGAACTCGAATCTCACGCTGAGCGGCAGTGGTCACATCTTCCAAAGCCTGCGCCTCGGGACCAAGTTCATAGCCGGCGTCTTTTACCGCTCGCCTCATGTCAGTCAGCCCTGTCCCTTCCAAGTACTCTACGGTGGCCTTCTCCGAAGCCAGATTCACACTAGCCGAAATTACCCCCGGTACCTTGGAGAGAGCTTCCTCCACCCGGGCAACACAGGAGGCGCAGGTCATTCCGCTCACCGGGAATATGGATTTCCTGGTGGCGACCTCATAACCCAATTGCGAGACGGTATTCTTAATCCTGGCAAGGTCCACTTTGGTAGGGTCGTATTTTATGGAAAGCTTCTCCGAAGCGAAGTTAACGTCGGCCTGTTCTATTCCAGGAATTCCAGAAAGACCTTTCTCAATAGTAGCCGCACAGGTGGCACAGGTCATCCCAGTTATGTGGATTGAAGCCTTATCAGTCTTCTTAAAATTAGCTTTATCGGCCATCAACTTTTCCCCACCTCACGTCTTCCTAGCTTAAGATTGTCCAGAATTTGCAGTTTATGGTAAAGTGACCCAAATTTTTACTCAGATGCCGCCTCCCTCCAGCTTCACAACACATTAGTCAACTGCTGGGGCTGCTCTCCTCTCCCATTGCCGAGACTCGAACTGGCATTCCGCTGCCAGCTCGACATACCAATCAGCCTTGCTCTTCCTTCAGCAGATCATCAAATATATCAGAGTGGTATATTTCGTGGTCCCTTATCCGGGTGAGAAGCTCTTTCAAGTCAGGCTCTTCAATTGCTTTGGCAGCACGGTCATATTCAGCCGCCACCTTTTTCTCAATCTTGATATCTGCCCGAAGCATATCAGTGGTCTTGGTGGATTTATTCACCTTGGTATGCTCAATCCTGGGACTGCCTTTATTGCCCACCAGCTCCTCGGACAGCCATCCCAAGTGCTGCATCTCATTTACAGCCTGGTCCTCCATTTCCTTCTTGACATCTTTATTGGGCGTCATATAGGAATGGAGAAGGTATTGAAGGATAACGGTGTACTCATGCTCAATACCCCAGTTGAGAACCTGGGCAACCTTGTCTTGCCGAGAGCCCCTTAGATCCCGGGCACCTTCTTTTTGAGCCTTGTTCACAAAGTGTTCAAAATCGCCCTGGTGTGACTTTTCATCGGAAAGAATTC
>DATBWO010000210.1:0-9313 GCA_036514775.1 Dehalococcoidia bacterium
TTAATCGGGCACGGCTTTTGCTGTAATTGAAAGCTTGTGTGCCAGCGCCACGAGCGGCACGGAAGAATAAGAAATAAAATAACGCCCCAAGCAGCACAATGGGTAGAATAACTGTTATCGCTATCGACCCCCAATCAAAGCCACTTTCTACAGCATAGAACTTTATTCCTTCTGCCTGCAGGTTCACCCCTTCCTTTTCCAGATAACCGACCACGGCATCGGTATCAGCCCTGAATATCGTTGTAATTATGGCCTTCTTATCTTTTTCGCCAGTCAGGGTCTCACCATCATGCTTTATGGTGTCAATTGCCCCTTCTTGTTTCGTCATCTCGACAAATTCATACAGACTTACTGGCTTAGGCCCAGCAGGAGACAATATGCGAGCAAATATCAGAGCCCCTACTACTACTAGAAGCAGTAGGTAAAAAAAATTGCTGCGCCGCCATTTTGTTTGCATATCTTTATCCTCGTTTTAATTATAGCAAATATATTGCAAATTGAAAAAATTCATTCTCAAATTTGCAAGTGGAGTAGTATTACAGTAGAGTTCTAATGAGGGGGGCATTATATGCAAAATATATATGGCAATATGGTCTTGGTCAGATGTTGCCATAAGTGGTATAATTATAAAAGGAGGTTAGTGCCTTTCTGGAAGCAGAGAAAATAGCGCGCTTAGCTACCGAACTTGCTTCTGAGAAGCAAGCAAGGGATATTGCTATGCTGGACGTTAGCGCCGTGTGCTCCTTCGCGGATTATTTTGTTATCTGCACTGGAGATACCAAGCGGCATGTTGAAGCTATCTGGCAGGGTATTGATGAAGTTCTGAGAACTAAAGGCGTCATACCTCATCATAACGAAGGAACTCCTGACTCAGGTTGGATGCTTGCTGATTTTGGCTCGGTTATTATTCATATATTTGCCCCGCTAGAGCGGGATTATTATCAACTGGATAAATTATGGGACAAGGCAATCCCCGTAGTTAGAATTCAGTAGATCCAAGTATCTAGCTCCCGGTCATAGTTGAAAATTTCCTCCACTGAAAAGAATAAGCCTATTTCCTTCGAGGCATTTTCCAGTGAATCAGAGCCATGTACTAGGTTATGTCCAATATCAATGCCAAAATCACCTCTGATAGTGCCACTGGAGGCTTTGGCTGGGTCAGTTTCTCCCATCATTCGCCGTATTATTTCTACGGCATTCTTACCCTGGAAGACGATGGCGATGATTGGGCTAGAAGTAATGAAATTTACCAAATCGTCAAAGAAAGCTTTTCCTTTATGAACGGCATAGTGGCGTTGGGCCAAATTTTTATCCATATGCAACATCTTCATAGCTACAATTTTAAGCCCCTTCTTTTCCAGACGAGAAATGATTTCCCCAGCCAATCCCCGTTGTATGGCATCAGGTTTGATAAGAACTAAACTTCTCTCCATGATTTTAATCTCCTTCTTCTTTATCCTGGCTCCTTTCTAAACTCTCGTGAGCAAGGTAATCAAATCCATATTTTCTAAGGAGTCAACTATTTTGTCAGCCTCTTCAAGCCTTTGTCGGGGGTGTGTATTGGCTACGGCCAGGCATTTCATCCTCGCAGTTCTGGCTGCTTTGACTCCCAGAGGGGAATCCTCAATTACCACGCAATCATTAGGTGTCGCTCCCAGTTTCTTGGCAGCTAAAAGATATATCTGGGGACTGGGTTTGCTTTCGGATACTTCTTGACCAAAAACAACACAATCAAAAATTCCCTCCAAATCAAGCTCCCTGAGAACCAGGTCGATATTTTCCTTGGGCGCTGAAGAAACCAAGCCTAGTTTGAAATTCCCTTTCTTTATGGCATTCAGCAACCTTACTACCCCGGGAAATGGCTTGACGCTTCCTGTTGCCTTCCGTCGAAAATTTTCTTCTTTCTCCTGAACCATGATTTTGACATCGACTTCAGGGAGTTCCTGGCCCATAATGCTGCCGATTATGAAGTCATTTCTGGTGCCAAAGAGCTTGATGAAATCTTTTTTGGTGAATTTTATCCCTCTTCTAGCAAAGGTCTCTTGCCAGGCCGCAAAGTGGAAGGCACCGGAATCAGCAATAACTCCATCCATGTCCCAGAGGATTGCCTTTTTGGACTGTCTCCAGACGTAGAATAAGAAATCGCCATCAACTATGACTGTATTATCCTTAAGAGTAAGCACTCCTTTAGCTTCTACTAGCCGTTTTGTCAGTTTAGTGACCCAAGCAGAGGCTTGGATTGGCTCATTGAGGGGTGCTACCTGCTTAAATCTTATTTCGCTCTTGGCAGTAACTCCAAACTCGATACCGTGGCAAAGCATGGCATAAGCAGTTACTTCATCGAGGAGGGTATAGAGAATACCACCGTGGACTACGTCATTCCAGCCTTGATGAAATTTCCCAGCGGTGAACTCCGCGGTGACTTTTTCCCCATCGTGAACAGGTCTCAACTTTAGCCCTATAGGGTTCTCCTGGCTACAGGCAAAACAAAGCCTTGCTGTGTTCTCAACATCTAATCTGGGAACTTCCATTTCCTAAATTAACCCCGCTAAATTTATTCTAAATCTTAACTGAGTCCCTAATAAAATCGCAAGATTTTCTTGGGTTAGTTTAGCCTCCCTCGCTCCGCTTGTGGTGACAAAAAGGGTGTTTTCTCCTTAGGCTTGGTTATATTAGGGGGACGAAGGTATAATGGCTGAAGGGTAGCCAAGTCATCTTGTTCTCCTCTGCTCAATTTTCGCCAACCTAATATAGCCAGAGAGCTAGCTCGAGACAGGCTATTACTTCGGGAAATTATAGCCCGCCTGCCCAAGTTTTGCTGTATTTCCCTTACTATATCAGGAGGGATTTCACCACAAAAAAGCGTTTTTTGCTTAATCCGACGGCACAAAGTTTTAACGGTGGTTAGATTTTCTGCCTCCAGGCATTGCCATTCATTATCTTTTTGCCGGTAAAGAGCCGTGGCTATTTCCTCGCGACCAGCCTTTTGAACGGGGCGCAGAGGTAACTCAGTAAAGGCAAAGGGATAAGCTTCAGCTTCTAAGGTGTTTACACCAAGTAAAGGAATATTCAAGGCAGCAGCTAGCCCTTTAGCAGTGCTTATGCCTACTCGGAGCCCATTAAAACTTCCTGGACCTCTAGCCACAATGATTGCTTCTGTAGAGCCTAATTCCACCTTGGCCTGTTGTAACAAGCAAACTAAATTCGGCAACAGTTCTATTGTATGGTTTCGTGTTGTTTTCCAGGTTAGCGAAGCTAGTATCTCACCTTTATGAGACAAGGCAATGCTGACGATATTGGATGAAGTATCTATAGCTAATTCCATATCCAAAATTTAAATGCAAAGAGCAAAAGTCACAAGGTTTAGCATTTCGTATTCAGGGCCACAATTCCTTCTCTTTTTTGAGTTGTTCTATTAGTTCTTGGTAGCGCTCGCCCTGAGGTTTCAGGCAAATAGACCGCCCTGTCGGGGAGGCAGAAATATAGTGTACGGTGATAAGCAAATTATCCCGGGGTAACACCTGCAGCCCTTTCTCTGCCCATTCGACCACACAAACTCCATCGCCATAAAAATACTCCTCTAGCCCCAGGTCAGCAATTTCCTCAATGTGATCCAAGCGATAGAAATCAATGTGGTACAAGGGAAGTCGGCCATGATACTCTCTGAGGATGACAAAAGAGGGACTGAAGGCATACTCTTTTACATCCAGCCCGCGAGCAATGCCTTGAACCAGACAAGTTTTACCCGTTCCTAACTCACCTACGAGAAGGAAAACATCAGCTTTTTGCGCTAGTTCCCCTAGGTAGCTTCCCAGAAGCTGAGTTTGTTCAGGGCTATGCGAATTTAACTTCAGGGACTCCATTCTTAAACCACCCAAATAAGATTCTACATTTCAAATTTCCGGGGTTGATTTAAAGTGTTCCCAGCCTCCTTTTTTGTAAGGGATGATATTTCCCTTGCCATCCACCAGAGTCACTCGTGTTGGTAACTTTTCTTCTGTGATATCACCGATTACAGTCACCGGGCAGTTGAGAGCTTGCTTAACCCGGGCAACAATAGCCTCATCAGCAGTAAAAAGAAGCTCATAATCCTCTCCACCACATAAAGCCAGCTCCTGATGGTTAGGGAAATTTGCTGTGACTACAGGATGCACTGGCACTTGTTCTATCTTTATCTTAGCATTGACTTTGCTAGATTCACATATGTGATCAAGGTCAGCAATAAGTCCATCGCTTATGTCTATAGCAGTTTTAACTCCTTGTTCGATTAATATTTGCCCCTCTTCTACTCTTGGCACGGGCCTAAAGTGAGCTCGTCTCAAGATACTGCTTACTTCGGGATCTGAGATGGCTTTCCCCTTGAGCATTTCCAGGCCGGCTGCCGATAATCCCAGATATCCTGTGACAGCTATTTGCTCACCAGAAGAAGCTGTTGACCTCCTAAGCATCGCTTTGCCTTTTGAGCAGCCTATGATTGTTACCGTGATAACTACATTGGGAGCGGTGGCTACATTACCCCCAACCAGAGCCACTCCAAATTCCCCGGCTAGATGCATCATGCTGTTGATAAACTTGGATATGTCTGCCACTTCCAGTTCGCCAGGCAGTGCCAGAGAAAGCAAAACGTACTTGGGAATACCGCCCATGGCGGCTATATCGCTTAGATTCACTGCCAGTGCTTTCCAGCCCAATTCCTCCCAGCTAATGACGCCTAGGTCGAAGTGTACATCCTGGACCAGAGTATCTGTAGTAGCTAATTGAATGCGATTATCACTTTGCCAAGCAGCCGCGTCATCACCAATGCCCACCAAGACTTCTTGCCACGGCGTGCGTCCGGAATATCTAATGCTGCTGCGTATCAGGTTAATTAGGCCAAATTCTCCCAACTCAGACAGTCTCATCGATGGGATTATAGCATTGGCTTTACCTAACATTCTAGCTGGCAGATATAGTAGGCGACTAAAATATCGGTAGTGTATTATTTTGACTTCTCGGTTTTTTATTTTTTCTGTTAATATGGTTGCACTTCTAAGTGGGGGTGCAACATGTCCAAATGTTCAGAGTGTGGATTCCTGGCAGCAAAGAATATTAACACACGTAATCTGGAAGAAGTGGAGAAGGAATTCCGCAGAAGTGGAAATTCCCCTAATGAGATAATATCCGGGAAGGAAATTGGTTATCCAAGACATAAAGAATATCCAATCTGTTTTGTGCAGAAATATGACCTAATTGATTTGTTTGAAGGGATTAGTGGACAAAACTCAGCAAGATTTTTAGCAATTATTAATGAAGAACGAGAATGCGAACTATTTACAAAATGGCAACAAGGGTTTACTCCAAAGGAACATAGAGAAATGATGGATAGGGAAAGGATGCAAAAATGGCAGACCGAGAGGGAAGAGGCTGATAGAAAATGGCGTAGTAAGGAACAATGGCAATTGGTGATTGTGGCTGGCATCTTTACCTTACTTGGCGCCATCATAGCATGGTTACTTACTAGAGGTGGTCACTAGGCTAACAATCTCTGCAATCGTCCAAACATGATTAGTTAAACCTGCTGCCATTGCTGGTGTCTTGAAATAAGGTTTAGTTAAAGTCTTGTGTGGGCGAGCGAAATTGTAATGCATAAAGTAAAGAGCTAAAGCATATTCGTGATTTTCCAACTTCTTTGAAAAGGCATTAGTTAATCTCGTGAATCGTCTCATGCTCATTCGCATTGTAAGATTCTGGCGCTCTATATAGCTTGTTGAAATCGCTCCAGAATCAGGCTTGCCTTGTATAGTATGCTTTTGGGAACTTATGCATTTAGCAGGGCTGTAACGTTTTCCACCTTCAGGTTCTTGCCCGTATAATTTAACCAACATTCCATAATCTATATCTGCACCAAAGGCGTGTTCAACTGCTTCTAAATACATTGCATGTCCATCAGTAGTAAGTTGGACTCTGTTTGCTAGTCTGTTCTTTAAATCGTTAAGGAACTCATAAGCAGAAGCTTCGTTTCTTAACCCGACTAACCAAGCAGGAACTAACTTTGTATCGGCATCTATGGCTGTAAATGTCCAGACATCGCCATAGCCGAATTCGCCATTATGTCGCTCTGGTACATTCTTAGCCTTTGCGTAAACAAAGCTCCAGATTTCATCACATTGGAGCTTTTTGCAAGGTAAATTGTGCATTGTTTTATCTTGATACTCTAGACAGGCAGCACCTACTTCTCTAAGGAGTTTAACAACCGTATTAACGGCTGTACCAGTTATGCGGGCAGTGCTGCGTATTGAATTGCCTTCACAGAGTGTCCTTATGACTTGTGCCTTGCGTTCTAGATTTAGTTTATTCATTTCCTTATCTCCTATTTGATTATATTATACTAAACGCTTAGCATAATGTCAATAGAGAATAGGTCATTTTGGCGGAAAATTTTAGGAATGTGATAAATGGATGTAACAAAATTGAAGGTTGTAGTAAATATTGATGCTAAGGATTCTATAAAGTTCTTAAAAGTAATGAGGGCTATAAGGCAGGAACTACAAACCAAGTTGCCGTTTGTAATAGCTAGTAGCAGCGACTTGCAACATTTTCTCCCAAGTAGGAAATTGGGTGTGAGCAGCAATAAATTTAGAAAACTCCTTATTTCCAATTTCCTCAGTGTTTTTGATACCGCTTGCATCAATCATTTCTTGAAGGGTTTGGTAATTAGTGTATTGCCTAATAAAATCATCGGGGAGTAATTCTGATAGTGCTACTTTCCTTTCACCATCTAACTCCTTGACTTTCTTTTGAAGTTCTCTTAGTGGTTTATCATCAAATTTAAAGTTAATTTCCACTATTAATCTCCTATCTTTTAGCTTTTCTTTTCCCAACGTGCCTTAGCAGCCTTTTGAGCGAGTTCCTTGCGTTGTTCGGGTGTTAGTTGTTGACTTCTTTTGAGACCGCCTAACCTACCGAGAGCTACGGCAGCAGGGTTTTTACCAGTAGCTTTATACTCAGTATCACCCGTAGCTTCTCTAACTACTCGCAAGGCATTAACTGAAAAATCGTAATCCCGTTTCTTTTTAGCCATATTTTAAGAATAGCAAAGCGCTTAGCATAATGTCAAGGGTCGAAGATTTCAAAATGATACACTACCAAAATATCGGCCCTGTTGCCATTTTATCGCCTGTGGTATAAAATCTAGACATGTATGATTATGAGCTGGTGGCTATAATTAGTCCCGAACTTGGCGAAGAGGGAGTCGCTAAAATTGTAGACAAGGTGACTCAGTCAATTAATGGTCGTGGTGGGGCGGTGGAAGAGATAAAAAATTGGGGAAGAAGAAAGCTGGCTTACCCTGTAAGGAAATTTATTGAAGCTGATTATATTCTAGCTCGCTTTAAGTTAATGCCAAAGTCAGTTAAGGAACTTGAAAGAGAAATTAGCGCTTCGGGAGATATCCTACGATGTCTTGTGGTAAAGGCGGGTGATTGATATAGCAAGCTTAAGCAAAGTAATACTCGTTGGCAATCTAGGTTCTGATCCAGAGATGAGATATACACCTAATGGGAAGGCGGTTACCTCTTTTCGTATGGCTACTAATCGTCGTTACACTACTTCCGCCGGAGAGAACAAGGAGGAAACAGACTGGTTTAGGGTTAGCGTTTGGGGCAAGCAAGCTGAGCAGTGTAATCAATTTTTAAGCAAGGGGAAGCAAGTTTACGTTGAGGGAAGATTGCACGCTCGCAGTTGGGAAGGGCAGGATGGGCAGATGCGTACCAGCCTTGAGGTGACTGCAGACCGTGTACTTTTCCTTGATAGACGAGCTCCGGTTTCCCTTCCTGAGGAAGGGGAGCTTGTGCCTGAAGATTTACCCTTTGACTAAAATAAAGGAGAGGAAACTTTGGTTAATACTGGAAGAGTAACTAATACTGGAAGAGTAAGAGGTACGAGGAATTTCATCGCCAAGCCAGCATTCTGTCCCTTTTGCAAGGGAAATATGAAAATAGACTATAAAGACGCTTCTATGTTATCCCGCTATATTTCCAGCCAGGGTAAGATTATGTCACGGCGGAGGAGCAGAGCTTGTGCTAAACATCAAAGAAGCTTAGCACAAGCTATAAAGAGGGCTCGTTATCTCGCTATGTTACCTTACTCACCAAGGCATATTTGGAAAACAGGAGGCGCCGGTCTATCTCATTAGACAGGTTGAAGAATGCCAAAACGGACTTATCAACCGAAGAAAATTCCCCGAAGGCGCAGCTTAGGTTTTCGGGCTAGAATGGCCACTCGAGGTGGAAGACAAGTGCTTAAAGCGAGGCGCCTTAAGGGGAGGTATAGGCTGACTCCAGTTTAAATCTGTCCTGTGAAGGAGCCTCGATCTTTAACTAATAGAGCACAATATACTTTAGTTTATCGACAAGGCAAAGTATGGTCAACTAGCTTGTTAATGATGAAGGCAATGCCCAATACTTTAAATCTAAGCCGATATGGTTTTTCCGTGACCAAAAAAGTAGGTAAGGCGGTGCAGCGTAATCGCTTGAGGAGATTACTCAGGGAAATAATGAAGCAGCAATTGCTGAGGCCGGGATGGGACATTGTCTTCATTGTTCGGTCTGTAGCAGTCAATACTGACTATCACCAGCTAGAGAGCTCAGTAACCAAACTTTTGACTCGGGCGCAATTGTTAGAGAGCAACGAATGACTAAAGTAACTCTGGGGTTAATTAAATTGTACCAGAACACAATTTCGAAGGTTATCCCTTCTGTTTGTCGTTTCCAGCCTACATGCTCTCAATATGCTTTTGAGGCAATTAAAAGATACGGGTTTGCCCGAGGTAGCTGGCTGGCAGCCCAGAGGCTAGTTCGCTGTAATCCTTTCTCCGAAGGTGGCTACGACCCAGTACCTTAGTTATAATAATGAAGCAACCAAAGATATTGTTCCTTGTTGTAATTGCTCTTTTGCCCTTGATACTAGTTTCTTGTACCGGCACAGCTCAGCCAAAGGGGGGGTGGTCGGGACCCACAGTTCATGATGGCGTCATTTATGTGGGCACCACAGATGGCAGAGTGGTGGCGATAAATTCATCGACTCAAAGTGAACAATGGACTCACACTATCACCTCTATTATATATACCACGCCGATAGTGGCTGGTAATCTAGTCTACGTTGGTACATACAGTGGCCAGGTATACGCCCTAACCATAGACCGAGGCACCGAGAGGTGGGTTTACCCCAGAACTGGTTCAATGGGAGCCATTGTGGGGAGCCCAGTTATAGCTGATGAAACTATCTATATTAGCAGCTCGGATGGTAGGGTTTATGCTCTGGATACAACTTATGG
>DATBWO010000211.1:0-3308 GCA_036514775.1 Dehalococcoidia bacterium
CTGAATAGAGGGCCCAGAAGAGTGTTTGTGGTTCATGGAGAACCCGAAGCGACAGAATCTTTTGGGGAACTAATCCGTAAAGACAAGGGCTGGAATGTATCTGTGCCCGGATACAAAGACGAGGTAATGCTGGACTGAAGACAAGCCAAGTCGTTGACAAAGGGGAAGTTTGGTGATAGACTAACTCTAGTCGATGAGAATAAGAATAATAGGGGAAAAGCGGTTTTTGAAAAGGAACCGCCAAAGAGATTGCCAAAAGAGCTGAATCAAAATGATTCAGCTCTTTTTCTTTTCAGGAGGTGCTCTATCTAAGCAAATCAACAGACTACTTAAAGATGTCCGCAACAAATAATTGTCGAAAATGAAAATCAAATATAATAAGGAGCAAAAATCAGTTTTGAGCATGTCAATCAGAAACTTGTTTATAAAATTGGCGATAACGTTAATTTTACCTCTTGTTCTTACTGCCTGCAGCGCACCAACTTCCCCCACTTCGGCACCTGCGACTAGCTCACCGCTTTCCGGCACTATGGAAATCGATGGTTCCAGCACGGTCTTTCCCATTACCGAAGCCGTGGCTGAGGAGTTCCGAAAGATTTATCCCCAGGTGCGTATCAACGTGGGTATCTCCGGCACCGGCGGTGGTTTCAAGAGATTTGTGGCCGGCGAAACCCAGATTAGCGATGCCTCTCGCCCGATTTCGACATCAGAGAAGGATACGGCCGCCAAGAATGGTATCGAGTGGGTCGAGATGCCCATAGCTGTCGACGGACTTTCCGTGATGGTCCACCCTCAAAATACCTGGGCAACCTCCATGACAGTTGCTGAATTGAAGAAGCTCTGGGAGCCAGAATCCACGATAAAGCGCTGGAACCAGATTCGCCCTGAGTGGCCCGACCAGCCCATCAACCTCTACGGCCCTGGCACCGATTCAGGCACCTTCGATTACTTCACTGAGGTTATCGTGGGCAAGGCTAAATCCAGCCGGGCTGACTTTACTGCCAGCGAGGATGACAATGTCCTGGTGCAGGGAATCGCCGGCGACCGGAATGCTCTGGGCTACTTCGGCTATGCTTACTATGTGGAGAATCAGGATAAACTAAAGCTGGTAGCTATAGATGCAGGCCAGGGCACTGTGCTCCCTTCACAACAGACCATCGACGATACTACTTATACTCCTCTCTCCCGACCGCTCTTCATCTACGTCAACAAAGCGGCCCTGGCTCGCCCGGAAGTGAAAGAGTTCATCAAGTTCTACATGACCAAGGGTCCAGCGCTGGTAACCGAAGTAGGCTACATACCGATGCCCGCTCGGGTCTATATCGAGAATCTGGGCAACATTCAGTAAACTATTCACAAGGAAGTAGGATGGGACTCGAACACTCTCTAGAAACCACAGCCAGTCAGTCCCCCCTTTCTCTGAGGCGAAGAAACCAGAGCCGCTTCAGGGAAGCGGTTATTCAACAGCTTCTCACTCTCTGCGCTCTGGTATCCATTTTCACCACCATAGGCATTGTCGCTATGCTCATATGGCAATCGGCAGGTTTTTTCAGCAAAGTTTCCCCTCTGGAATTCTTCACCGGGACGAAGTGGACGCCATTATTTCAACCTCAGCACTTTGGTATTCTGCCTCTCGTGGCCGGTACATTGCTTACCGCTGGCATTGCCATCCTCATTGCCTTGCCAATCGGGCTGGCTAGCGCTGTATATCTTAGTGAGTATGCCAGGGATAAAGTGCGCCGGGTAGTAAAACCTTCTCTGGAAATCTTGGCCGGCATACCTACCGTGGTCTACGGTTATTTTGCTCTCACTTTTGTAACCCCGGTATTAAGAAATGTATTTCCTAATATGATAGTCTTTAATGCCCTCAGCGCCGGACTGGTGATGGGCGTGATGATTATCCCAATGGTTTCTTCACTCAGCGAGGATGCTATGGTCGCCGTGCCACGCTCCTTACGTGACGCCGCTTATGGGCTGGGAGCTACCCGGCTTGAGGTGGCCACCCGCGTAGTTATACCCGCCGCAGTATCGGGGATAGTCTCCGCTTGTATTATGGCCCTTTCACGGGCAGTCGGCGAAACGATGATTGTCGCCATCGCCGCCGGCTCCACGCCGAAACTAACATTGAATCCTCTCGAGAGCATTCAGACTATGACTGCTTACATCGTTCAGATAAGCCTGGGGGAGACTCCTCATGGAACAGTGGAGTATTACACCATCTTTGCCGTGGCGCTACTCCTTTTTGCTATGACCATGTTGATGAATCTATTTAGCCAGTGGTTCGTCAGGCGTTATCGGGAGAAATACTAGCATGAAAAATGGTGATGTTTTTCGACAGCGTCTCAAGGTAAGGCATATCAAGGAAGGTGTACACCGCAATCTCATGCTGCTGGCTACGCTGACAGGCATTGTTGTACTGACTGTCCTTATCATAGATATTCTCAGGGACAGCGCCGGTTGGTTAGATTGGCAATTTATCACCAGCTATCCATCGAGACACCCGGCAGAAGCCGGGTTACTGTCTGCCCTCTTCGGCACCCTATGGATTATGGTACTGACAGCCCTCTTCTCATTACCCATCGGCATCGGAACCGCCATTTACCTTGAGGAGTACGCTCCGGATAACCGCTTGCAGCGGATTATCCAGACCAACATAAACAACCTTGCGGGCGTACCATCGATTGTTTATGGGCTGCTGGGCTTAAGCTTTTTCGTTCAGGCTCTGGCTCTGGGAAGGAGTATTCTAGCCGGGGCTTTGACCTTGACCCTGATGTCTCTACCAGTGATTATCATAGCTGCCCAGGAGGCTATTCGAAGCGTACCCGAAGGCCATCGCCTGGGAGCCTATGCCCTGGGAGCTACCCAGTGGCAGGTGGTACGTAACATCGTTCTCCCAACTGCCCTCCCCGGCATTCTCACCGGGACCATACTGGCTATGTCCCGCGCAATCGGAGAGGCAGCCCCAGTGATTGCCATCAGTGCCCTGGTATATCTAACTTTCATCCCCAGCACACCTTTAGACCGTTTCACCGTCCTGCCAATACAAATATTTAACTGGGTTTCGCGCCCTCAGGAGGATTTTCAGCATCTGGCTGCGGCCGGCATTATCGTTCTCCTTCTTGTTCTTTTGAGCATGAATGCGGCTGCTATCATCCTGAGAAACCGATACCAAAAGAGAACTGAGGAATAAACGTGGAAAGCAGCATTGCATCTTTAGAAGCAAGGAAACTGGAGCTGTGGTATGGTCAGTTCCAGGCTATACGAGATATTTCTATGGTAATACCCCGCAACCGTATTACAGCTATCAT
>DATBWO010000212.1:0-4299 GCA_036514775.1 Dehalococcoidia bacterium
TACTGGCGGTAGCCCGGGTTTACTCGGATTACTTTGAGATTGGTCATGGCTGTGGGAACTTACTTGCTTATGGCTCCTATGAGCTGGATGGAAAGGAAGCCGACCTCACCAGGAGGAAAAGATTTTTTAAGGCTGGGACCACCTCTACCAGTCTTAAGTTTAGTGAATTTGATCCAGCTAGAATTACTGAGGAAGTAAAACATTCCTGGTATGCTGATTCTATCAGCGGCAGACATCCCTCCCAGGGGGATGTTGTTCTTGATGAAGAGAAGAAGGGTGCTTATTCTTGGATAAAATCGCCTCGCTATGGTAAGGAAGTTTTTGAAGTTGGGCCGCTTGCTCGAATCATGGTCAACTATGTTGGCGGCAATCCCGGAGTCAAAAGCTTGGTTGACTCTGCTTTGTCGCAGGTAAACCTAAAACCCAAAGCTATGTTTTCTGTCATGGGGCGTAACCTTGCTCGAGCCCTGGAGACCAAACTCATAGCCGATGCTATGGCTGATTGGGTTTTGGAGCTCAACCCCGGTGAGCCAGCTTACATAAGCTATGAGCTGCCTAAGGAGGCTACAGGAATGGGACTCGTTGATGCTGCCAGAGGTGCCCTGGGGCACTGGATAGAAATAAAGGAAGGCAAGGTTGCTAATTACCAGGTCATTACCCCTTCTACCTGGAATATTTCTCCCAGGGATGATAAAAACCAACCTGGCCCCTTGGAGCAGGCTATCGCTGGGACCAGGATAAAGGATGAGGCTAATCCCTTTGAGATAGTGCGTATTGTGCGGGCCTTCGACCCTTGTCTCGCCTGTTCTATACATTTGCTCAGTCCCAAAGGGCATGACTTAGGAAAGTTCAGGGTTTGTTAGCAAAAATTTGGAGGAAAGTTCAGGAATGGGAAATTTTGTTCTGGGAATAGGGAATGTCTTGTTGAGAGATGAAGGGATTGGTTGTCATGTAGTACATGCTTTGGAGTCCCGACTTGTCGGGACTCTCCTCGATGTAAAAATAATAGATGGGGGGACGTGCCCCGATGTACTGCAGCTTCTTGGTGACGCTGATAAATTGGTCATAGTGGATGCTGTTAAGGGTGGGGGAACACCCGGACAAGTTTACCGTTTTCACCCCGAGGATATAACTCTGGAGCAAAAGCCATTTCTATCCCTTCAAGATGTAGATTTAGTGGATAGTTTAAAGTTAATGCAGCTCTGGCATCCCGATTTTATCGGGATAGGTGAGGCCGTTATTATCGGAGTTGAGCCCAAGGAGATTAACTGGGGGTTGGAATTATCGCCGGAGCTTCAAGAGAAAATGCCTCAGATAATAGATGCCATTTTGTCAGAACTTAATAATACAAGTCCTAAAGGAGAGATGAAATGTTGATTTCAGAACAAAAACCACTTGAAGAAATACTAAGCTATCTTGAGGGGGATAAGAATGTCTTTATCGTTGGTTGTAAGGGCTGTGCTGAGGGCTGGGGGAGTGGAGGAGAAAAACAAGTAGCCGAAATGAAAAACACTTTGCAGGAGAAAGGTAAGACTGTTACCGGTTCTGTAGTTGTTGACATGCTGTGTGATGCGGCATTGACCAAGTTGAAACTCAGAGCTTATAAAAAGGAAGTTGCTGCTGCCGATTCTATTCTGGTTCTGACCGATGGGGCGGGAGTGCAGACTGTAGCGGAACTAGTGAATAAGGTGGTCCATCCTGGCTGCAATACTCTGTCCTCAGGTGGTGCTCATGCCGAGTGGAAAGAAGCGGAGCGCTGCCTTGAGTGTGGTGATTGTGTGCTCGAGTTTACTGGTGGACTTTGTCCCATTGCCCGATGTTCTAAGCTTCTGCTCAATGGTCCCTGTGGTGGCTCACAGGGTGGTAAATGTGAAGTTAATCCGGATATACCTTGCGTCTGGCAACAGATTGTCGATCGCCTTGCCAAACTAGGACAACTTGATAAATTGGAAAGGATTGTGGCACCGAAGAATTGGAGTGTGAGCCTTACATCGGGGCCACCGGTAAAGAGGCATTCCTGAATTCCCCTCTTAAGATAAGAGGGGAAAGGGGAGTTATGAATATTGGAGGCGCAATGAAGACGAAAAGTAATTTGGAACGGGTGCTAGAATCCAAAATCTTCGCTGTCACAGGTGAATTGGGACCACCACAAAGCGCTGACTCTGAGATAGTGAGAAGAAAGGCCAGGATACTCAAAGGGCATGTAGACGCTTTTAATGTCACCGATGGTCAGACCGCAGTAGTGCGCATGGCATCCTGGGCAGCTTGCCTTATCGCCAAAGAGGAGGGTTTAGACCCTATTGTCCAGATGACCTGCCGTGACCGCAATCGCATTGCCCTGCAGATGGATGTGTTAGGTATCGCAGCGCTGGGCATAAATAACATGTTGTGTCTCACGGGAGACCACCAAAAATTTGGTAATCATCCTACTGCTAAAGGCGTTTATGACCTTGATTCTATTCAACTGGTTAAGATGGTGAAAGACATGCGGGACGAAAAGAAGTTTCAGTGTGGCGAAGAGATGGCGGTGGAGCCTCGTCTTTTCATTGGGGCTGCTGAAAATCCCTTTGCTGACCCCTTTGAGTTCAGGGTGCCGCGTCTTGCTAAGAAAGTGGCAGCGGGGGCGGATTTCATCCAAACCCAGATTATCTACAATGTAGATAAGTTCGCTGAATGGATGAAGATGGTACGGGATAGAGGATTACATGAGAAAGTGAAGATACTTGCCGGTGTTGCTCCCATAAAGTCGGTAGGTGCCGCAAAATATATGAAGGCCAGAGTTCCTGGAATGGATGTGCCTGACAGCGTTGTTGCCCGGCTTCAAGGAGTGCCTAAGGAGCAAGTGTCTAAAGAGGGCATTAAGCTTTGCATTGATATTATCAATCAGGTGCGTGAAATTGAGGGCGTGGCGGGTATTCATCTCATGGCTATTGAATGGGAGGAAGTTGTGCCTGAGATAGTGGAGGCAGCAGGTCTTTTGCCCCGCCCAAAGTTTGTCCCATGATGAAAGATTGCAGTTCTGTATCGGACAGTCCCTGGGAACGGGGTTTCGATATCTCTTACAAGCTTGCTCGTGAGCAGTTGGCAAAAATTAGTGATATAGCAGAGCAATGCCGTAAGAGCGGTGCTAATTACCTGGGACCCCATAAAATAGGCATTAATTATCTGAATCAGCCGTATCACATCATGCTTCCTGATGTAAAAATTTTGCTGGGAGATGGCAGTACGGAAGCTTCCTTGAGGGATAAAATCTTGATACTTCACTATTTCGCTGGGGCAAAGGGTACCCCGGCTACTGGTAAATTGATTGCCTATAAACAGCTATTGGGCGGCATTAGTTATTTCCCGGCATTTTCCCGAAGGGCAATAGCTCCTCTTGTAAAGCACTTTGGCAAAAATCCCGAGCTGCTGATAAAGACGGCAGCCAGGTTAGGAGGCCGCAAGGCAGACTACGGCGATGTCTCTGTGACCATCAACGCTTTCGACCATGTGCCCATTACCCTGGTGATATGGAGAGGCGATGAGGAGCTTGCTCCCAATGGAAATATATTGTTCGATGCTAATATTTCTGATTATCTTTCCACTGAGGATGTCACTGTGCTTACCGAAACTATCATCTGGAAGCTAGTTAAAGACATTTCCTCCACTTAACCTAGTAACCCCCTCATCATCTCTTTGACACGAAATGAACAACCTCGATGTCGAGAGTGTTTGGTTGTCACCCTGAGCGCTAGCGAAGGGTCTAGATTCCTCGCGGAGTTTATCTGAGCGAGATTCTTCGCCCCGACAAGTCGGGGCTCAGAATGACAAGAAGCGAAGGGCGCAGAATGACAGAAGGAGCTGCTGGACAGTCTCGATGTCTGTATTTGCGTTAGCGTCCCTATTTGTGATATAGTCCAGCCTTTGAGCTGTTTTCAGGAAATTAGTTGGGCGGATATTTTGCAGGCAAATGTTTCAAGCTTCAGACTTTCCATCTCCACCTTATTCAAGGTCAAGGTGACATAATGTAACTAATGTCCGTTGAGAAGGATAAGCAGTGGCTAAAGAAGGCACAATTACGTTAAGTATTGATGGTGAGAATGTAAAAGCTAGAAGGGGGCAGACGATATTGGAGGCTGCCAGATGCTCAGGAATTTACATTCCCAGTCTTTGCTACTATCCCGGTCTAAAACCGCTACCCCAGGTAATCCCCGATGAGGCTTGCCAGCTTTGTATAGTGGAGGCAAATGGCAATGTTGTCCTCTCCTGTGTCACTCCCGTTTCTGGACGAATGGTAGTGGGTAGCACGGGCCGGGCGGT
>DATBWO010000213.1:0-5222 GCA_036514775.1 Dehalococcoidia bacterium
TTCATACTGATAAGAGTAAAGCTATACTCCAGGCAATCGTTCAAGATTGTGAATTAGAAAAACCCGGGGTGGGAATAGCCTTCGTAGTTCCAGTGGAGAAAGTGGTTGGGATATTGCACCTGTCTGATAAGAGCGGAGGGGGAACAAGTAAATGAGCCCGAGTTATCTGGTTTTTAGTTCCACGCAGCAACCCCTTATTAGCTCTAGCCGGTTGGGGTAAAAGCAGATGATGGTTTAATATGGGCAGAGGAGTCGTAGAATTGACATTAGAACTGGGGGGTCTCTATGATTGAATTGCCGGAAGCTCTAAATATCGCGGGGCAGATTAACAATGCCCTATATGGGAAGCGGATTGCCAGTGTGATAGTAGCACAAACCCCTCACAAATTGGCTTGGTACTATGGAGAACCTCAAAAATATTCTGACCTCCTTGTCGGCAGGACTATCGGGAAGGCCAATGCTTGTGGGGGAATGGTAGAAATCAAGGCTGAAAACGCCAATATTTTATTAGGGGAAGGCGCAGGAATCAGGTTTCATGGCAAAAATGAACCACGTCCCGCTAAGCATCAGCTTTTAATTGAATTTGACGACCATTCCGCTATAAGCGTCTCAATTCAAATGTATGGTGGAATAGGGAGCTTCCTTGAGGGTGAACTGGATAATCTCTATTATAGAGTAGCAAAAGAAAAACCTTCTCCATTTTCTCCAGCGTTTGACAAAGCTTATTTTGGCCATATAATCTCCTCTCAAGAGGTTCAGAAATTAAGTCTGAAGGCTTTACTGGCCACCGATCAGAGAATCCCCGGACTCGGCAATGGTGTTTTACAGGATATCTTATTCAACGCGAAGATGCACCCAAAGAAAAAGGTAATCACGCTTTCCGAGAAAGATAAAGAGGTCCTGTTTGGCTCTGTAAAATCCACTCTTTCCGCAATGGCTGCCCAGGGAGGTAGAGATACTGAATCGGATTTATTCGGCCATCCCGGCGGCTATAAGACTATACTATGCAAAAACACGGTAGACAAACCCTGCCCAGTTTGTGGGACGGGAATCAAAAAAGAAGCCTATATGGGAGGCAGCGTCTATTACTGTGAGAAATGCCAGAGGTTATGAAAATGATTTTGGCGTTGTTCAGGCAGTTCTCAAACTTCTGTTTGAAAAGAAGGAGCCAATGCCGGCGCTACGGCAGTTGCTTCTACCAAATTCAACATATCAAGCTTAATCGCCAGTAATGACGGTACGGACGGCTCGATATGTACTTCAGAACAGCCCTCAGCGATGATATGCCTCATGTAATATTATATAATTGAAACGGAGTATGCTTTTGCATACTTCTTAATTATGGTCTCGATAATCGTTCTGCTGGTAGTCTTTATCCTCATCGCCGTCCGGAAAATCGGCAGGTTCCGCCTTCAGATATGGCAGGCGATGTTGCTCGGGGCACTGGCGGTATTGCTCACGGGACAAATCTCCCCGGCTGAAGCCCTCAAGGCCATCAACCTGGATGTCATACTCTTCCTGTTCGGCATGTTCGTGGTCGGCGAAGCGCTGGAGGAGAGCGGTTACCTTTCTCACATCTCATCCCGGCTGTTCGGACGAGCTAAGACAGTGGACAGCCTGCTACTCCTGATATTGTTTGGTGCCGGGCTGCTATCGGCTGTCCTGATGAACGACACATTGGCCATTATCGGCACCCCTGTGATGTTGCAGATTGGCAGAAAGACAGGTATTCGTCCCAAGCTATTGCTGCTATCGCTGGCTTTCTCCGTCACCATTGGCAGCGTGATGAGTCCTATCGGCAACCCACAAAACTTGCTGGTCGCCATCAACGGCAATATTCCCAATCCATTCATCACTTTCCTCCGCTACCTGGCGGTGCCCACTCTTATCAGTCTTTTTCTAACCTACCTCATGCTCAAGTTTTTCTACAGAAGACACTGGAAGAACGAGCCACTGGATTACTCAGTTGACCCCATTACAGACCCAGCGCTGGCGCGATTGTCCAAGATATCCCTGATTATTATTGTTATCCTGGTGCTCGCTAAAATAACCACCTCCCTTCTGGGGCTTGGTATTGATTTCCGTCTTACCTATATTGCCTTAGCAGCAGCATTGCCCATCATCTTACTGAGTCCTCGCCGTCTCGGGATAGTCCGCAGAATCGATTGGTCCACCCTGATTTTCTTTGCGGCGATGTTCGTCCTGATGCAGAGTGTCTGGGACTCCGGATATTTCCAAAACGTTATTGCTAACCTGTACCTGAACCTCCGGTCCACCGGTATCATCATGGTGGTAAGTATTGCGCTAAGCCAGCTAATCTCCAATGTCCCGCTGGTAGCACTCTACCTGCCTGTGTTGAGTCATCTGGGTGCCGCGACTAAGGAAATGATGGCTCTGGCGGCCGGCAGTACCATTGCCGGCAACTTCTCCATCCTCGGCGCAGCCAGCAACGTCATCATCATCCAGAACGCTGAGAAGAAGGCCGGAGAAACACTGACCTTCTGGGAGTTTATCAGGATAGGCATTCCCGTGACAGCAGTGAATACACTGGTCTATTGGCTGTTCTTCCGGCTTTTCTGACTCCCCCCTGTCATTGCGAACCCCGCCGTGCCTAAGCACCAAATCTGAAAACTAGTAGTCAGTAGTCAGGATTCAGCATTCAGAAGATTCCCTACTGGCTACTGGATTCTGCATTCTTGCTACTGCCCCTATTTTTGCATTTAACCTGCCCGCCGCACAGCTCTGGCAGGCGGGGTATTTGGATTTCATTTGTCATTTGGATTTTGGAATTTGTTTGTCATTTGGATTTTGTCATTTGGAATTTATCTAAGGTGCTTCTCGTCAGTAAGCAGTGGTATAATCAGGTACGGAATAAAAATCAGGCGCATTGTCAGAGGAAGTATGGCAGTTTTACAGATTCGCACTTTGCCCGACCCTGTGCTGCGGCAAAAGGCCAAAAGAGTAACCAAAATCGATGACTCTATTCAAAAGTTAATCGATGACATGATTGATACGTTACGCGCTGACCCCAACAGAGCCGACCTCGCTGCCCCGCAGGTCGGAGTGTTGCTTCGCATAGCCGTCATCGAGGTGCCAGAACAGGAACTAATCACTTTAATTAACCCTGAAATAATAAAGAAGGAGGGTGAGCGAATAGTCCAGGAAGGCTGCTTATCCATACCTGGCTACTTTGGGGAAATAAAAAGAGCGGAAACGGTGAAGGTCAAAGCGCAAGACCGATATGGTAAGAAATTTCGCCTCAAAGCCCAGGAGCTTCTGGCTCAGGCTCTGGAACAGGAAATCGAGCATCTCGATGGCATCCTCTATATTGACCATTTAGAGAAGCCGGAAAATCTGTTCGAAACTACTAAGGAAGAAGAGGAATAGGTAAGCTTTGACCTAGCTAAGGCTTTCCTCCCACCAAGTTTTGCAAAGGTTGAAAGCTTCCTCTCCGCAAAAACTGTCCTGGATTGCATAGTCGCTTTCGTCAACAACTTCATCGCTTGACGGCTCTACCCAGAGCCAATAGTTCTGAGTTTCGTTTCCAACATGAAACTTAACTACCCAGTGAAGTTGTTCCTGACCCCATTTCATACGCTTTACCCAGACCATGCAGGCTTCCAGTCCCTGCATGTAAGCATTCCACCAGACATCAGCGGAGAAATGTCCACACTCATAGGACCCTTCTCTCCACACATTCTTATCTGTGGTGTCTTGAGCAAGGAAATCCAGAACTTCCTGCTCGGTTGCCGGCGAAACTTTAGAGGCATCGTAAATCTCAGAGGAATAGGTATAAGACTCTCTGGTTTGAGCTCCAGCCGCCCCACATCCTGAAATGAATACCAGTAAAACCACCAGCGAGATAAGAATGACGAGAACTAATGCGCGCTTTATATCTGTTGCCCTCATTTCTTTACCGGTTTATCTAACCTCTGGCGAGTGATTTACCTGTAAAAAGGGAGGTGCTGGTGCTGCTTTCACTCCAGCACCTCCCCCTTTGTTGCAGTTAAGCTCTCCTATCCTCAGCCAATTCCTTCGTCAGTTGAGGCTGTCCGGTTCTTACCACCACCACGGAAACCACCACGAAAACCACCCTCTTCTAATGGCGAAGACATCATCACTGGTATCTGAGTAAGCCGGCGTGGAGATTGTGGTTATCCTTATTAAAGCTTGGGTAGTTGGTGAGCCACTCACCATCCAACCCGCACTACCATCATTGGGTGTGGAATGAATGATGGTTGTCCAGCTTGAGCCTCCGTCCCGGGAAAGCTCAATCCTGACCCTCGCTCTTCTATCAATGCCAGTGGACGTCCAGGTAATTCTGTGCATGGTTCTGGTTGCCCAGGTCTCACCACCATTAGGGGAGATAACTGTTATGCTTGGTGGCATTACAGTGATGGCGAAATCATTATTACTTATGTCAGAGATAGCCGGGTTAAGAATGCTGACCACTCTTATCCTGGCTTGATTAGTCGCTGGCCCAGTCACCAACCAGGCCTGGCTGCCGTCATTGGGCGTGGCAGGTATGATAGTCATCCAGCTTGACCCCCCATTGCGGGAAAGTTGAATCCTGACCGGCCCGGTAACGCCAGTGGATGTCCAGGTAATGGTCTGGATTGAGCCTATTACCCAGCTATCACCACCATCCGGGTAGGTAACCGTTATTGGAGTGGTCGGAACTGGGCTGATCGTTAAAGTGCCGTTAACGTAGGTGATGTCATAGTTGGCGGTCACATCTACCGCCCCGTCCAGGATCACCGCTGCACTGGGCACATTATCGCTGCTCCCCACTGCTGTCTGGGAGCCGGTTACGGTCACCGAGTCAAGGGTGTGGCCAGCTGCCAGTGTTCCATCTGTTATGCTGTAGCCACTGTCGGTCAGGGCTGTTCCATCGTACACTTTGCTGTCACTGTCTGCCGTGATTTCAAGCGCCCTGGTGGTAACTGTCAGGGTGGCTATGTTAGAAGTAGCCGTACCTAGTGCATTAGTAAAAACTGCACGATATTGATTACCGCTATAGGAAACAGGTGGCTGAGTAAGGTTTAGAGTAGTGGTTGTCGCACCACCATAGACACCGCCATCAGTTATGTTACTGAATCCTCCTCCGGTATCTACCTGCCATTGAACTGTGGGAGTCGGGTCGCCACTGGCAGTAGAGGTAAAGGAAGCTGATTGTCCATACGTGATTGATTGATTCGCAGGATGTGTCAAAACCGACGGAG
>DATBWO010000214.1:0-4481 GCA_036514775.1 Dehalococcoidia bacterium
CGACATCAAACAACTTTCAGCATTACCTAATGGGAAAGCATCGAAAGCATTGCATGATATGGTGGAGTATGCCAATAGATATGATTTTGGCACAGGTGCGGCAGGAGATGCCAGACGTTCCTTGATACAGCAGATTCGGGAGACTTCTAAAAATATCAGTAATATGCTTCGGAATGAAGATATTTTGGTTGATGGAACACCCCAACCTGGACAAATCAAAGTCTTAACAGGTGAGTCTGACTTCCAGTTCCTTCACCGTGTTTTGCTTGAGGTTAAAGAGGAGTCCGCAGGAGGGGTCGCATCAAAACTGGCAAATGCGATTGATAAATCAGGTCTTTCATTTACACGACTGACTGATGAGACAAACTACCAATATGTTGGACGATTCGCACAGCAAGTAAAAGAGGGTATCATTAAAACTACTGCCACTCTCGATGACTTGCTGGATGATTTTGCCAACCTCGCTGATGTTAAGATTAAGCGGTCTGCCCTGAATCAAAAACGGAAGTGGGACACGGTGGCGGAGGGATTGAAAGCTGGCGAAACGTATGAGACTAACATTGTCAAAGAACTTACCCAACAGGTGCGGGCTTCGTATGCGTTAGTCAAGAAGAAAAGGTTATCTGAAGCCGTGCTGAAAATGGTGCAAACCACTACACCAGAGGAACGGGTAGGGCAAACATTGGGGCGACCTTACTCGGCGATTCGGGAAGCCAAGCTGAAGTCAGACCAGTTGGTATCGTATCTGCAACGTATTAAGAGGGGTGAATCTCCTAGTGGTATGACGACCTCTTTCATTAAGGAACATTTCCCGTCTCTTGAACCACGCTTGAAGGACGCACTTAACCTATTGCCAAAGCAAAGGGAAGCCCTTATCCGTAAGGCGATGGCCGCAATAAATAAGGCTTTGCTGGTGACTGGAACGGATGCGGTCAACATAGCCAAGCGCGAGCGAACCTTATTGGAAATAAAGCGGACGTTTGATGCTAATCCAGAACTTACCATTAGTGATATAGCCGAAGTTATTGCTCAAACTGTGAAAGACAAAAATACGGCAGCCAGGGCTACCAGGGAAGCATACTTAACGTTGAGTAAAGCACAGAAGTCGGCTATTAGCGGCATACTGGAAGACGCAAAGACTTTGAATGACGCTAATAATACGATATGGCAAGAGGCACGTAACCTTCGCCGCAAATTTGCTGATAGAATGGGGGCCGGCGGGACTGAGGAGTATGGACAGGTTATCGGGCTACCCGGATTAGGCAATCGTGTGGTTGTCTCTCAAGGCGGTAAGACTGGTAGAGATGTAGCGAAGGAATTAAACGAGCATTTCGGTTACGTGCCTAATACCGATGTGCTTCATAAGGCGGTTGAAGGCGCGGGCAAAGTGGGGGCTATTATGAGGATGGGACGCTTGGCATATGACATATCAGCTAGTCTTATCCAACAAGCACTTTCTTTAGGGTACGATATTCGCAATCTAGTGATGTTAAAGCCGACTAGTGTGTGGGCAAAATCAACAGGTGGTTCTCTAAAGACTCTCTTTTCTAAGGAAATGACACACCTTGAAGATTTCATCGCCAAGAATGAGGATTTAGTAATTGATTATGTGCAACGCGGTGGTCTCCTTGAAACAGGCGAAATGGTTGAAGGCGCTGCTCCGCTTCAATCATTACTGGAAAAGTCTCCCCTAAGTGGGAAGCCGAGAGTGGTAGCCGATTGGTTAGGTCGTCATGTGTTAGGACGGTCAGAAGCAGTATTTACAACGGCTAGAGTGGAGTCTGGAATAAATCTTTACAAAGCGGGTTTCCGTATGGCGTCACGTGAAGGCAAACTGGACGAATGGGCCAAGCTAACAAACAACATGACGGGCGTCCTGTCTACGAGAGCAATGGGCATCAGCACAAGCCAGCGCAGTCTTGAGAGTGCAATGGGATGGATGTCGCCTAGATTTACCAGGAGTGCCGGAGCGATTTTGTATGACATTTTCACTAATCCTACGGGATATACTGCCAAGCAAGCAGGAACGTCTTTAGCCGCATTGATTGGAGCAGGAACAGTCATCTATCTTGGGGTTAATGCGGCGCAAGGTAAAGAATCTAGCCTGAATCCCTTTGACCCAAAATTTGGGAATGTGGAAGTCGGAGAGCGCACTTATCGGTTGGGTGGTATTATCAGTGACCTTCGGCGTCTACTAGCCGTAATAGATGCAACCGCTTATGCTGCAACGGGTAAGCGTATATCACTATCAGGCAAAGAAGATAATACGCCGTCACTCGACCAACTGGCTTTACAACAGTTCTCATCTAAAACGTCTCCAATCACCGGCACAGGTATGGACGTTTACAAGATGTTATTGAATCGCAACTTTACTGATTATGATGGGAACAAACTCACATGGACAAATATCTTGGGTAATTGGATTAGTCCATCATGGGCAGACCCACTACTCAATCAAGAACCAGATGCGCTTCCTGGTGCTGCTGGTGGTTTTATTGGTTTGAATACTAATCCTATCCGTAGCATAACTGCTGGTGGTGGAACAAGGACATCTGGTGGGAATATGGGGGAACAGGGGTGGCGTAATTATCTGACTAAAGGTACTAGCCAGACTGATTCTGATGGATGGAGAAAGTATCTCAAAAAGTAACCTGTTGACTTTTATCCCATATAAGATTATCTTGTAAGCAATGAGGATTCTATGAAAGAGTCCTGCGAAAAGAGGGGAACAACCTATCAAAAAGGAGGTTTTGTTTTATGTCACCGGAAACTGAAGTAGTGAGCCAGGTCGTAACTGACGCAACTCAGACAGTTCAGCCTCCCTCAGAAGCACCCCCACCTGCTGAAGTAGCTAAAGAACCCGCTGTTGACCCGCTGGAAGCGAAGTATCAAGCCAAAATCCTCGCGTTGGAAAGTAACTTGAAAAGCATCCAGAGAACGGTCAATAAGAAAGATGACGAACTTAAACAAGCCAGTGACTTCCGTGCTGAGATAGCCCAACTTAAAGAAGAAATCCGTTTGAATAATCTTTACGCTACCGAAAGGCTGAAGATTATGCAGGATGAAACCTTAACGCCGGACGAGCAAGCAAGAAAACTGCATGAGCAGGATTCCCTCCTCGAAAGGCAAAGGGAGCAAGTCGCATTTGTGAAAAAACTCAATGAGTATGCGGCGAGAACGGTCGCATTAGGGCTAACCGAAGATGACGATGATTACTGGACGATTAAGGATGCGGCGGAAAATGGGAAGTTTGATAGGGCGGAAGCAAAACTAAAGCAGGTTGAGCGGAAAAAGCAACCTAAAGAGGAGAAGAAGGTGGCAGAAACAACGAAAGAGAATCCTTTAACGCCCGAAGATGAGGATCAAATCTTTCAGAAAGTCGCCAGGCGGAAAGGGATGACCTTTCAAGAACTAGGGAAACCGTCCAGTCCCGCGAAACGGACGTACACTAGGCAGCAGATTGACTTTATGCCGCCAGAGGAGTACAAAGTGCTACAGGCGGAAATTCAACTAGCAGCCGACCAGGGTAAAGTCAAGTAAGTCAAGTAAGTCAAGTAAAAGGAGAAACCAAATGGCTTATGATGGTGGGTCTGACCCTACTCTTGCAGAGTTAATTACAAGGAAATTCATCCCGGAGATATTTAGTAAGAACGTACTGATGCACACCATGAGTAATCTGGTGTGTGTTAATGCGTTTAATACGGCTTACAAGAGGGACCTCCGTAAAGGCTACAAGGTCTCAATTCCGGTATTTACCGAAGGGACGGCGACAGAAGTAACGCCTGGTACAGAACCTACCGCTATTGATGCTTCCACAACCGCGGCTTCAATTACGGTGGATAACTGGTATCAGGCGGCATCGGAAATCAGTGACCTTATCGGTATTGAACAGGAAGCCGATTACCTTGCCGGGGCTGCGAAAAGTTGTGCTTACATCATCAACAAGAAGATTGACACTTCTGTTGGGGTGCTTTTCTCAACGCTGAATGCCAGCACGGTCTACGGCGCAGACGGGCAGACGTTTACGGATGCTATCTTTCGGGCGCTGGTACAGACTCTTGATGAAAACGATGTGCCAGATGACGACAGATGTATCGTGGGCGACCCGTCAACCAAGAATGTCCTTTTGGCCATTGACAAGTTCATTACGGTGGATTATGTCAAAACGCCAGTTGTCCCCTTCGGCCTGTTCGGGGCACTCTACAATGCAAAGGTGTATATCACTAACAACCTGACGGCGACCACTACGGGTAACTATGGTGTTTATAGCCATAGGGACGCCATAGGTATAGTGATTCAGAAGAATCCTCGCAGCCGGGTGTGGGACATGGGGTACAAGTTCATCGCCAAGATTATCGTGGATTCTGCCTGGGGTGCGGATGAAATCCGTGATTCGTTTGGCATTCCATTCTACACTCGCTCGAAATAAAAGGTAGTTAATGCCGATTTATGAGTTCTATTGCCATACCTGTGGGCAGGCG
>DATBWO010000215.1:0-10257 GCA_036514775.1 Dehalococcoidia bacterium
CTGTTTATCTCATCGATAAACACAACACCCGGGTCGCCGGTGCGCCAAGCCATATCAACTATTTTGTCAAATACCTCTTTGGCATTGAGCTTATCCGTCACCTCTCCAGTTCGCGGGTTCACCAAATTGTAATCGGTGCCTTTTTCCACCGCTTTCATAAACTCATCGGTCACAGCTACAGAAAGGTTAAAATTGGTTAGAGCCTCCGAGTTCTCCTTAGCCCCGATGAATTTCAAGATGTCGGGATGCTCGACATTGAGTATTGCCATATTGGCTCCGCGGCGCATGCCGCCTTGTTTTATGACATCGGTGGTGGCATCAAAGGCTCGCATGAAAGAAACGGGGCCGCTGGCAATGCCACCTGTAGAACCAACCCTATCCCTTTCTGGTCTAAGTCGGGAAAAGGAAAAGCCGGTGCCGCCGCCACTTTTATGAATCAAGGCAGTATATTTAACCGCATCAAAAATAGACTCCATAGAATCCTCAATAGGTAGAACAAAGCAAGCTGATAATTGTCCTAGTTCGCGGCCGGCATTCATTAATGTAGGGGAGTTAGGTAGAAACTCCAGGCTTTTCATTAGTTGATAAAAAGCCTCTTCATAAAGGGAGACATTCGCCTTGGACTCGGCTGAGGCAATATGCCTGGCGACGCGGCGAAATAGTTTTTGTGGGGTCTCCCGCCCATCCCCATCCTTTGTCAAATATCTCCTTTCCAGAACCCTTAAGGCATTATCGCTGAGTTTGATATCAGCAGCGAGTTGAATCCTTGGCTTGGCTAGAATAACAGGCATTTCTTTAATCTCGGTTTTCATTTTAGGCTTAACCTCCTCTGGCTTAGCTGGCTCTTCAGCAGCCAAGATTTCTTTTACCGCAGTTCGGATTTCAGACTCAGCGAATGGGCGCCTCTCTCGATGGTATTTTGGCACTAGATGCTCCATTCCAGGTAAGGTTCGCTGCCGTTCCAAGCGGTCAATCACCTGGGTGGTGAGTTGTTCTATTTTGTTTCTATCACGTATACCCATTGACTCAGCATCAGCCATTACAGCTCTCAGAATTTCAGTGCGATTAAGAGATCCCTCCGTGTTGTTTCTCTTACGGCTATTATTTGACACAACGCTCTCCAGATATAGTATTTTGCTTTGCTTCATCTATCAGGGAAAGCTAGAGAAATAACATACCTTGTTTCACCACTCCCAAAACCTTTGGATTCGATAGGTAAGCGTTTAACGCCAGCACCAAGTCTAAAAACCTTGTGGCATTTAACAGGATTGGTGCACTGGTAGGCTTTATACAATGTGGATGTACCTTTAACGAGTGTGTGCACTGGCATATGGTCAGTTTGCCCCTTCGATTTTTTCCCGGGGCCTACACGCCATGCCAAACGAAGAGTCTTAGATTTGGTTCCTGGCCGGAGACGCCACAGAAGGGCAATACAAGGCTCTGTGCTGGCCTCGGCAATCCGAATAGCAGCCGAGCTAATGGAGACTTTAAAGATATCGGCCAACCATTCAAGTGATCTAATGGAGATACCGAAACCTGCTAGGTATTTCTTGAAAACCTCTTCTGGCATGAGGAGTTCCGTGGCAGCGGCATCACATAGGCGTTCTCTGGCTTTTGCACGAGCTATCCAATGAGCTTGTGAGTTGAAGGTTCGAAATTCAACCTCCTCTATATAAGGTTCTATTTTTAGCTCGCTAAGCAAGACATGCCCAATTTCGTGAGCGCAAGAAAAATTCTGCCTGGCCGAGTTATGGTTTTGGTTCACTCTAATCACGTCCCCGTCATGTAATTTGATTAGAATAGCGCTTACCTCCCCCAAATCCGCTCTCTCAATTCTTTTTATGCCCAGCAGTGGAGCATATTGTTCTGACAAAAACGGGGGTCTCCCATGGCCTCTCTGCTCAACCAATCGGTTCACGAGCTGCCTCGCTCGTTCAACAATAAGTCTGGTGGCTTGCTCTAAATTAAGAGATACTGGCACTACTTGGCTGGTTGGGTTATCATCGGGTAAGTTATTCACACTCATCGCTTACTCCCCATCATCGAAGAGGCTACCCTGACGAGGAGGCGCTGCCGGTGGTGGCTTAAGACCTTCCTTATACTCGTCCTCTGATAGAATGTCACTTGTGTCCTCGAATGATTTTTGTCTAGTACTTTTTAGGCCGAAGGCATCGAAGAGCTCCTGGAGCTTATGCATTACTGGCTCTGGCTGCCCCCTTATTCCTCTTTCGATGCTGTCTTGCGATAATCCTGTTCGCTGAGCAAGCTGCATTGAACTCATCCCAAGCTTCCCCTTCCAATAGCTGACGCCTCGCCAGATTTCAATTCTCTCGTTGAGATCATGCTCTGTAGGTTGCCTTGTCATTTCCCTCCTCCTAATATTTCAATTCCATTAATAAAATTAGTTGCGTTCATTTTCGGCCCTTCTGATGACTCTTGGCTAGTATTCCCAATTCCTCGCTAGGGAGTAGAGGTGGCTGGCTAGCAGAGACAGATGTTTTGGATTCCCTACTTAGTAGGGTATCTACCTCTTGTTTTAGTGACGTAATATCAGCAAATTCCCGATAAACACTGGCAAAGCGAATATAAGCAATGTGGTCTAGTTTTTTTAATCCTTCCATGACCAAATCGCCAATATAGGAACTAGAGACCTCGCTTTTGCCCATCTTGTAAAGCTCAGCCTCGATGGTGTCCACAAACTTATCAATGGCGCCTGTGGGAAGGGGGCGTTTCTCACAAGCTTTGCGAATACCCAAAAGGAGCTTATCCCGGCTGAATTCCTCACGTCGTCCATCCTTCTTAATAACGAAGATATCATGCGGCTGTATACGCTCGTAAGTAGTGAAGCGAGCATTGCAGGCGAGGCATTTCCTTCGGCGTCTCACCCCTTCGTCTAGACTCCGAGAATCTATCACCTTTGATTCTTGCCCACCACAGTAAGGACAGTCCACAAATTCCCCCTAAGGATTGTAGTATAGACGCATTTTACCACTAGATGTAGTAAAATGCAACATGTCTGCGGGGGAAAAAGAGGCTCAATGGTAGACAATTCCAGGGGAATATGCTAGGTTTGACTTAACATAGGACTAATGGAGAGCTATAACTCACCTGAAATACCTTGAGGGGGAGGGGAAGGTGGGGAGATAGATGCAGGAGCAAGGGATAGTATTTTTCACGGAGGTATCAGATGTCTGAAGCAAGGATTGGCATAATTGGCGGGAGTGGGCTTTACAAGATGGAGGGGATGACAGAGGTGGAGAAACTGAAGGTAAGAACGCCCTTTGGAGAGCCCAGCGACGCTATTATCCTGGGCAATCTAGAAGGAGTAAGGGTTGCCTTTCTGCCCAGACATGGCGAGGGACATCGAATAAGCCCCAGTGAGCTACCGACAAAAGCTAATATCTATGCTTTGAAATCTCTGGGGGTGGAAAGGATTATCTCTGTAAACGCTGTGGGCAGTCTCAAGGAAGAGATAGCACCGCTGGATGTACTTATTCCTGACCAGCTAATTGATGCCACCAAAGGAAGAGCCAGCACTTTTTTTACAGATGGGATAGTGGGGCATGTTTCCTTCGCTGAACCTTTTTGTCCTGTTTTGAGTCAAATCTTGTTTGAGGCAAGCACTAAGGTTGGGGCTAAGGTACATAAAGGTGGGACTTATCTAGTTATGGAAGGCCCACAACTCTCCACCAAGGCTGAGTCACAGCTTTACCGCTCTTGGGGTGCTGATGTTATTGGGATGACAGCTTTGCCTGAAGCTAAATTAGCTAGAGAGGCAGAAATATGCTATGCCACACTGGCCATTGTCACCGATTATGATTGCTGGCATCCGACTTATGAATCGGTGACTACGAAGATGATTTTAACCAACTTGCAGAAGGGCATTGATACTGTCAAGAGAATCCTGAAGTTACTACTACCTTTCATACCGCAGGAACGGGACTGTGCCTGTGCTAGCGCCCTTAAATATGCCATAGTCACAGGGACGAAATACATACCGAAAGAAAAGAAGAGAGAGCTGGGGCTGCTAATCGGCAAGTATTTAGGCAAGGAGGAAGATGTCAGCCAGGCTTGAGTTTGGATGTTTGCCCACTGCTATCGGCAGCATGCCTCACACGAATCCCAGAGAGGCTTGTTCCATTATTATGAAATATCTTCCTGACATACCTACCTGGCCTCAATTACCGAGGCGCTCTCCTGAGGAAAATATGGTTATCCAATTCAGCGAGGGTTTTCCGGGGGTAGTCATAAGGGGGGACAAAATTCATATCGAGCCATCGACTAATTTTGAGAGCGAACTGGAGCAAATCTATATTGATTGTGAGCAGGATAATGTCCGTGAATATGGCATTTCGACCGAATATGCTGCCGGGCTTCATGCTTTCCTCTCCAAGGCAGCAGGCAGTAAAATAGTCAAGGGGCAGGTAACAGGTCCCGTCACCTGGGGCCTGACGGTTACCAGTCAGGACGGGCTGGGCATCCTCTATGACGACACTTTAGCTGAGACCGCAGCTAAGTTCCTGCGGCTAAAAGCTGCGTGGCAGGAAAATATCTTGAAGGAAATATCGCCCAACACCATTATCTTTGTTGACGAGCCCTATTTAGTTTCTCTGGGCTCGGTGTTTACTCCTATTCCTGAAGAAAAAGTGCCTGTTCTGCTAGAAGAGGTATTCAAGGGAATCAAAGGGACGAAGGGATTACATTGCTGCGGAAATACTAACTGGTCAGTCCTTCTGGACACCAAATTCGATATTCTCAGCTTTGATGCCTATAACTATGCCTCTTCTCTAAGCACTCACTCCGATAAGGTGAAATCCTTTCTTGAGCGTGGTGGCAATATTGCCTGGGGGATAGTTCCGAACGAGGAAGAAGCTTTAGCTAAAGAGTCCTTATCCAGTCTTCGTGACCGCCTGGAAGAAGCTATGGCTCCATTCACCAAGGATGGCGTTCGGTTCAAGCAGATTATAGCTCAAGGACTGGTAACTCCTTCTTGTGGCCTGGAAGGCTTGTCGACGGCAGGGGCGTCACTAGCTCTGGAATTAACAGCTAAGTTGTCCCGTGATTTAAGAAGTCGATATGTAGCGTGACCTCAGGTCTCTGTAGTTGCCTGATTCATCGAGGCCCATCGCTTTTCGTCATCGCGAGCTCCGACTCGTCGGGGCGTGGCAATCCCCAGCCCTTGAGATCCTCACCTAGATTGCTTCGTCGCTTTGCTCCTCGCAATGACAAAGTAGTGTGCCTAATAAATTGGGTAGCTACGCTTCTAATCACCCTCAACTTCCAAAGCCCTTATTTTATTCACCCTTTGTACATGCCGGCCGCCTTCAAAATCCGTGGCTAAGAAAGTTTTGACGATTTCCAAAGCTGACTTGGTATCTATAGCCTCTCCCCTGAGGCACAAGACGTTGGCGTCGTTGTGCTGGCGGGCTAGTCGTGCTGCAAATGCATCACAGCATAAAGCTGCCCTTATCCCTTTTATTTTGTTGGCAGTTATGCTCATGCCTATGCCAGTGTTGCATATTAGAATGCCTTGGTCAAAATTGCCCGACGCCACTGCCTCCCCGACTTTCTGGGCGATGTCAGGATAATCCACAGGGTCGGTGTTGTAACAGCCAAAATCCTGATAGCTATGGCCTGCCTTTTGCAGGAAGGGCATAATTACCTGCTTTAAAGCCAGACCACGGTGGTCACAGCCTATAGCAATATGCTTCACTATTTAGCTCCCGGTATTCCTTATAAGCTTTGTCAATCTCATGCGAAGGTATGATGCCCTGACGCACAATTATCGGCGGTTCACGGGTAATATCTACTATTGTGGATTCCTTGCCGCCGGGACATTTGCCTCCATTGATAATAAGGTCGATTTTTCCTCCCAATTGTTGTTCAACTTCCTCGGCGGTTAAGGCAGCCGGTTGGCCACTGATATTGGCGCTGGTTCCGATTATGGGATTCCCCAGGCGTTGAATAAGAGCCAGACAAACAGGGTGATTAGGAACGCGTACTGCTATGGTGGGTCCTGGGGCTAGATAGGCAGGCACCGAATTTGTTTTTGATAAAACCAGGGTTAACCCCCCGGGCCAAAAACGCCTTGCTAAAAACCAGGCAATTTCTGGTATTGGCTCGGCCAGAGCAGTCAATTGCTTTACATCGGCGATAAGCAAGGGGAGTTGCTGATGCTTGGGGCGGTTTTTTATCTCATAAATCCTTTCCACAGCCGTGGAATTGAAGGCGTCAGCCCCCAGGCCATAGACCGTATCGGTAGGGAAGGCAATCACGCCACCCTTTTGGAGAATTTTAAATCCCTTCTCGGTTTCTCGTTGTAAAACACCCATCTTTTTCTAACGTTAGTATAGCATGGTGGCGTTCGGGGTAGAAATTTATCCTTTCCACATCCAAGAACTCGGAAAGGCTTTAACCGCAAGTTAGAAACCTTGCCAGGCAGGGAAAGGCTTAGCCCATCTCAGGTTGATAATAGTTCGGGACAGTGATAAGCTAAACCACCCAAGAAAATCTTGCGATTTTCTTGGGGACCCAGTTAGGATTTAAAGCAAATTTAGGGGGGGTTCCCAAAAAGTCGTAAGAATTTTTGGATTTAGTTCGAATGAATTCACCACGTAAATCTGCAATGAAAAAGAAGGTAGAAAGCCACAGGGTTGCTGCCAGTGATGATATAGAGGTCTCTACCTATCTAGGACTGGCCAAAGAGTTGCGTGGCGAGCAGCCTGTAGTTGAGCCTAAGCTACCCCCAAGCGAGCGTGAAACTATAGTAGTGCTTGACTTTGGCTCTCAATACAGCATGCTCATTGCCAGACGGGTACGGGAATGCCATGTCTATTGTGAGCTTGTGCCTTACGATGCGCCTTGGGAGAAAATAGCTCCCCTTAACCCACGAGGATTTATCCTCTCGGGAGGTCCGGCTAGCGTTTATGATTCTGGGGCTCCTTTACCTTTACCATATATTTACGAAAACCGTCTACCCGTGATGGGCATTTGCTATGGGATGCAGGCTATCGCTCATCAATTGGGTGGTCAGGTCACTCGGGGAACAAGGCGCGAATACGGTCATACAATCCTACACATAAGTGCTGAAGACTGTTCTCTTTTTGCCGGACTTCCATCATCTCTCCCCGTGTGGATGAGTCATGGTGACCAAGTAATAGAGCTGCCTCCTGGCTTCAAGGCTTTAGCTTACACTGAAAATGTACCGTTCGCTGTTGTAGGTAATGATAGCGGCATTTACGGATTGCAGTTTCATCCTGAAGTGGTTCACACACCTCCAGGGAAAACCATATTCCAGAATTTTGTACTTCGAATATGTGGCTGCCAGGGCAACTGGACTCCAGCTAATTTCATAGCTGAGAGCGTAGACAAGATTAAGGAGCAAGTGGGCGGTGGTAGAGTGGTCTGTGCTCTTTCTGGAGGCGTTGATTCTGCGGTAACTGCTACCCTTATTGACCGTGCTATTGGCAATAAGCTAACTTGCATTTTTATCAACAATGGCTTATTGCGTCGTGAAGAACCCGAAAGGGTGCTTAATACCTTCAAGCGTAACCTCAAAATGGATATAGTTTACATAGACGCTACCGACAGGTTCTTAGAACGACTTAAAGGGGTTGGCGATCCGGAACAGAAGCGACACTTGGTAGGAAACGAGTTCATCCAAATTTTTGAGGAAGAAGCGGCCAAATTAGGTAAAATTGATTTTCTGGCTCAAGGCACTCTTTATCCCGATGTTATTGAAAGTACCTCCGCGGACACCAAAGCCGCTGCCAAGATTAAGAGCCATCATAACGTCGGCGGATTACCAGCTAAAATGAAGTTCACCCTCATCGAGCCCCTGAGGTATTTGTTTAAGGATGAAGTTCGACAAGTAGGGTTAGCTCTAGGCTTGCCTGAGGATATGATCTGGCGACAACCATTTCCCGGACCGGGATTAGCCATTCGCATCATTGGTGAAGTGACCAGGGAAAAGCTGGAGATACTCCGGGCTGCTGATTGGATTGTGATGAATGAAATCAAAAAAGCCAACCTTTATCGCCAGCTTTGGCAAAGCTTTGCTGTACTTACTGATGTCAGGAGTGTTGGTGTCATGGGTGACTACAGAACTTATGGCTACTTGATAGCGGTCAGAGCAATAACCAGTGAAGATGCTATGACTGCTGATTGGGCTCGCCTGCCCCATGACCTTCTTGCCACAATATCTGACCGCATAGTTAATGAAGTTACCAGTGTTAACAGGGTAGTTTATGATATTACTAGTAAGCCGCCGGCAACTATAGAATGGGAGTAAACAAAGTGTTTTGTGAATACACTGGAACATAATCTAGACCGCTCAGACTGAAAAATTCAAGGAGATTTTATAATGCCATGTCACACAGAGTGAAATTAAAAGGTGTAAGGAAGAATAGAGGGAAGCATAAGAAGAAGAAGCAGTAGGTATTCTCCGAGGCCAAGCTCGGCTGTTTCTAGTGGTGACCTTCACCATCATTCCCAGTGCCGTCTTTCAAAAAACTGGCGTTGGAAAAATCCAGAAAATGTGGAGGACTTAGTACGCTATACCCTGAATACTGACACGCGAGAGTGAAATTTGAGGATACTAGTCGTTGGTGGTGGGGGCAGGGAGCACACCTTAGTCTGGAAGATTGCCCAGAGTCCCAGGGTGGAAAAAGTTTTCGCTGCCCCGGGGAATGCCGGCACAGCGGCCATCGCGGAAAATCTTAATTTGCGCCCTACGGATATAGAAGGGCTGGGCAAGGCGGCTAAAGAAAAAGGCATTGACCTTGTCGTGGTTGGTCCTGAGGCTCCGCTGGCTTCAGGCATAGTGGACTACTTTGATAATCTGGGTATTCCTATTTTCGGTCCCACTAAAGCAGCCACCCAGGTAGAATCAAGCAAGGTTTTTGCCCGAAATTTGATGGAGAAGTATGGCATCCCCTGTCCTAAAGGCGCCATTTTCTCTTCTTATTCTGAGGCTCGCGATTACCTTCAAGAGCAGCGTCCACCTGTCGTCGTCAAGGCTGATGGGCTAGCCGCTGGCAAAGGTGTGATTATCGCTGGTTCTTTAGCAGAAGCTCATAAAGCCCTCGGCGATATCATGGAAGCCAGGATTTTCGGCTCCGCTGGAGATAGGGCAATAATTGACGAATATCTTAGCGGTCGAGAGGTAAGCCTCATAGCTTTTACCGATGGCAAAACAGTCTCACCTATGGTGCCAGCTTGCGACTATAAGAAAATCGGGGATAATGACCAGGGCCCCAACACTGGAGGTATGGGAAGTTACAGCCCACCGGGTTTTTTCTCCGTCCAGATGACAAAAAAGGTAACCAAGGATATTTTATTGCCGGCTGTGAAGGCTATGGCTAGAGAAGGCCTGCCTTATAAGGGAGTGCTCTACGCGGGGTTAATGATTGTCGATGGAGAGCCTGTGGTGCTGGAATTTAATGCCCGCTTCGGTGACCCGGAGACTCAAGTCGTTTTACCTCTTCTTAAAACCGACCTGGTGGATATACTTATGGCAGTGGGCCAGGGTAACCTTGACCGGGTGAAAATAGAGTGGAGTTCCGAGGCCTGCGTTGGAGTAGTTATGTCTTCGGGTGGTTATCCTGGAAGCTACAAAATCGGCTTTCACGTACAAGGGATAGACAACGTGGACAAGGATGTGCTGGTTTTCCACGCTGGAACTAAGTTGGGAAACGATGGCACAATTTATACCGACGGCGGGCGAGTGCTCACCGTAGTAGGTGTGGGCCAGGACATGGCTAAAGCCCGGGAAAAGGTTTACCGCAACATTGGTAATATTTACTTTGAAGGTTGTCATTATCGTAAAGACATTGCTTTGAGGGAGATAGATAGGATAAACTCTAAAGGAAAGTTAAAAGGCAAAAGTCAAAATGCAAAATGACAGGGCGAAATATGATAAATCCTAAGCACGAAATTCGAAATCCTAGACAAAAGAAAGGAAGAATTTGGTCCTTCTCATCTAATGAACGAAATTCAAAACAAAATAAGTTTTAAATATTTGAATTTAAAATTTGTTTAGAGTTTAGATATTAGAATTTGGGATTTACATGGCAATGGCACTGGTTGGTGTAGTCATAGGCAGCAAAACAGACACTGAACTGATACAGCCGGCACTGGACACGCTTAAGCAGTTGGGCATTGATTATGAACTTTCTGTTATCTCAGCTCATAGAAAGCCTGAAAAAGTAAGAGAGTATGGCTTGGAGGCAGAGAAGAAGGGGCTTAAAGTTATCATCG
>DATBWO010000216.1:0-2346 GCA_036514775.1 Dehalococcoidia bacterium
TACCACAGAGGGCTGCCAGAATTATGCCCACTACGATTATTGGAGAAATTTTTCGCTTTTGCTCTGGACTTTGCTCGCTCATCTAGAATTCCCGCAAAGGAAAATATCCTCCCTATTATAAACTTACCGCGCCGAATATTACAATACATCATAACCCACCAGCTCCTTGAGACAGCCTGTTGAAGCAAAAGCCAGATTTAATCTATAATTGCGCAATGCGAACTTATCGTGCCGTCAATTTAAATTTCCTGTTGTTTATAATAGCTCTCAATGTCTTAATCTTCATAATCGAGTTGATAACCGGCAGAGGGATTGCGGAACGTAGCCCACTCATTTCTCTTCTGGGCCTGACACCAGTATTGCTCGCAAAACAACCATGGACCATCATCAGCAGTATGTTTGTCCACGGCGATTTTGCCCACATATTATTCAACATGATAAGCCTGTATTTCCTGGGAAGCTTCCTCATCCGAGCAGCGGGGGCGAGAAGCTTTCTTGCGGTATTTCTTCTCGGAGGGCTGGTAGGAAATATCCTCTATTTTCTCTTTGGACCTCAGAACATCCCAGGGATCGGAGCCTCGGGGGGCATTTTTGCCGTTGGTGGAGCCCTGGTGGTAATGGTCCCCAGAGTTCCAGTTCTTGTATTTCCCATCCCTGTCCCTGTATCACTCTGGGTAGCAATCATAATCTTCCTCTTCCTTTCTTTTCTCCCCGGAATAGCCTGGCAAGCTCATGTTGGAGGTTTGCTCTTGGGGCTTGTAGCGGGCCTTATTTTCAAGAGAAGAAAGCGAATCTATAATTTTTAACCCTTTGAGAGATGGAAATAAAAAAGATTCGCTTGAAAGCCGATGGACTTGAGCTTGCTGGCGAGCTTCATATTCCGTCAAGGGACAAGGTTCACCCTGCCTTGTGCATCTGCCATGGCATTCCGGCTGCTCCCCCCGACCCCACCGACAGGGGCTATGCACTACTAGCACAGGACTTCTGCCGTACTGGCTTTATTACTTTAATCTTTAACTTCCGGGGGACAGGAAAGAGCGAAGGTAACTTAGATATCCTGGGCTGGAGTCGAGATTTACAAGCCGCTCTCGATTTCCTCTATAACCTGAAGGAGGTAGATAAGACCCGTTTTTGCTTACTGGGATTTAGCGGAGGGGCAGCGGTTTCCATTTATATCGCCGCCCATGACCCCAGGGTATCTTCAGTGGTAACCTGTGCCTGCCCTGCGGATTTTCGCTCTCTCACACAGAGAGAAACGCCTCAGAACACTATCCAACGGTTTCGTCAAATCGGGGCAATCAGGGATAAAGATTTTCCGCCCTCGATAGCAGAATGGGAAAAAGGCTTTGAAATCATCTCTCCAATCAAGTGGATTGATAAAATTTCCCCCCGTTCCTTGCTTTTGGTTCATGGAGATGCCGACAAATTAATACCTCTGGAACACGCCCACAGGCTCTACCAGAAAGCTAAAGAGCCCAAAGAGTTAAAAATAATCCCCGGTGCCAGGCACAAATTGCGCCTGGAAAAGGCAGCAATGGATTTTGTACTGGACTGGCTAAAGGCGCGGTGCTAAACCGTCCCAAAATTGTAGTTGCCCACTTTATTGGGCGATTGTGCTTGACGAATCAAGCTCTTTCTTGATTAACCCCAGCCTGTCGCCTAACGGTTTGCCGATATCTGGAGTTTGCCCTTCGGGCAAACTTGGGCGGAGTGCCGAAGGCACGTACCAGATACACTCTGTCATATGACCCGAACGGAGTGAGCGCGCTTCGGCTGTGCGTTCAAAATGTAACAACCTTATCACATTCCTTTACTATCTCGTACAAGTCCTTCATTGTTGACAATGGGCACATTTCAGAGCCTTTGGATTGACGGATTTTGAGGCAAATACCACAGGCAAATGTCTTTCCGCCAGTGTCAACAAAGGAACGTATCTGTTCTGTCACCTTAAATTTGTCGGTATCGAGAGATTCACATTCTACTCCTTTTGCCATTAAGAACACCCTTACCTCGTTGCCTTCCTTCAAAGCGAAATTCCCAAAACGGAAGGCGTTCCATACGGTTTCAGGGTCATTTGAATAGATTACGATTCCTATCTTCATGGGTTTACCTCATACGCTTTGTTAGGCGACGTTACATATAGTAAGATCATCTCCTTTTCACCCCGGTAATTTCAAATCCCATAAACGTTTTTGCAACTACAGACTCTTTCAAGTTTGACTGGTCGAGTACAGAGCGAATCTCATCAATAGTATAGGATGCATTTATAGATGATACGAAGCCTGGTCTAATCTCTTTAGGTTTAACCATCAATTTCATAAACTGCTTCACAAACGGATTCATGTC
>DATBWO010000217.1:0-3700 GCA_036514775.1 Dehalococcoidia bacterium
AAAAGCGCACCAATAAAGCCAAGCACTAATACTACCCATGCTATGACCCCTAAAACACTAGTCGCATATTTTATATAATAATAATACTCCGGTATCTTGCTTGCCTTCCGCCCTCTCTGTAAAATATCGTGCGTTTCCTTCCCGGGCGTTGGTAGCCGCAGTTTTTTAACGAGTTTGCCGAGAAAGGAAATTATTGCCGTCATTCACATAACCTGCTAAGACATAAATTTATCTCAGCGTGATTTCTTTGTAATGCTCTCAGCTGTGATTCCGGTGTTTTCTGCTGTGATTCTGGTGTTCTCTTCCACATGAATCAATATGTAAATAAGTTCCCTAGTTGCCAGCAAGAATAGCCAGGCTAGGAAGGAGAAAATTACTCCCGCTACAGCTATGAAGGCACCTGTAATTCCACCCAACCTAATTCCGTAAACAATAGAAGCAATAGCGCCAACTACCAGTACTATCCACCCCACGATTCTTAAAACAATAATCGCATACCGTAGAAAAGGATACTTTTGCATCTTACCTCCTTTTATCCTTATAGTTTTTCAAACATCATTTTGTAGTTGTCTGATTCCTCAAGCTGCGCCCTTTGACAAGCTCAGGACGAGCTCAGTCGAATGGGCAATCACCTCATAACTTGCAGAACCTTGGACTTTACTTAAATTCGCCCTTCCCTAGGCTGACGAATATAATTGCTAGTATCCCGAGAATAAACCCAGCGGGGAGTGCACATATAGACCCGACAAGCGCCAGCCACCAAATCCTTCTTTCTAGGGCATAGATACCGCCCACTATGGCAATTATCCCCAATATAATGAACGGGGCGCTAACCGCACCGAACCATCCCATAAACCAGAAGGGGATGATACCAACTCCAAGAATCATCAGGCCCATTATCAACAGAGTAACTCCTGCAATGATGGCTAATATGCCTGCAACTGTCGGCTTCCACGTTTTCTCCATTTTTTATCCCTCCCTTTTATTTTTTATATAACGATATAGTCGGAAGCTCTCCTTGTCAATACCCCAAAACCTCAATGACCATCACCACAGCACGTTTGCCTGCCCTAATCCAGGCCGGTGCTGCAACCATCACACCCTTGTCTTGTCAACAATAGCAAGTCCTCACACCCTTCCGGGCAACCATTTAAAGAGAGCTTACCAAGGTGTGAGCCAGGGTATAAGTTCCCAGGGTATGAGTGACACGCCCACTAAAGCTAGAATTACTCCGATTATCACAGATATCCCCAGTGTAATAAGAAACATCCGCCACCACATTCCCCAGGCTAATTTCCAGGTTGGCTTTACTTCATTATCCATTTGCTTTTTCTCCTTTTTTATTTTTTCCAGGTTCCCAGCCTCTTAGTTAATTGAATAGCTTCGGCGGTACCTTCGATTCATTATAAGTATAGCTATTATTCAATGTCAATATAGTTAAATGATTGTTTATCAAATTGCTCGTGGTGAACTTATCAAACCCTAAGCGGCACTCAAGAGCAGACTAGTTTGCTCTTCCACTTTGCTCAGGACGGGTTGCCAAGCAGTCTGCCCGAAGGCTTCCAGGTAGCTTAACTAAGCCCCTTGACCATGTAAACGCCTTCCAGCCCATAACCAAGCGACCGGTAATACTCGCGGGCACCAACACCACTAAGCACCGATAGTCTATCAGCCTTGAATTCCTCCCTGGCGATTCTCTCTGCCTCTCGAAGCAACCTCTCACCGAGACCGTGATGCTGAGCAGTTCGCTCTAGCCTCGCTCCCAAGGGAACTTCAGGACCAAAAATGTGTAGCTCCCTAACTCTCGCTTTCCCCTCATTTATTCTCAACCTCAGTAAGCCAAACAGGGTTTCAGTCTCATCCTCGTAGGAAAGGAAAACCTCTTTCCCCCCAAAGGTTTCATAATCCAGCCTGGTTAGCCAGGGCTCGCCAATTGCCCAGCCATCCCTTAGACGATGCCCATATTCCCGACAACGAATGCAGCTACAGCGAAGTCCTGTTTGCTCCATCTTCTTTCTAATAGTGCCTCTGAGTGCCAAGTCCCGGCTACCGGCAATGATAAATTTGCCGGGAATATCCCGCATCAACCTCGAAATCCTCACATATTTGGGAATTAGAGCTTTAATAGCTATAAGCAAATCAACCATTTCCCCATCACTATAAGGTTGGTAGCGATTATCTCGATACCAGCTCTCTAGCTCGCTCCCCCGAACTACCAGCGTGGGATAGAGCTTGAGCCCGTCAGGTCGAAAGCGCTCATCTTCAAACAATTGCCGCGATAGCTCTAGGTCACGCTCAGGTGTTGACCCTGGTAAACCAGGCATCCAATGATAGTACACCTTAAAGCCGTAATCTCGTAGTAGCCTGGTCGCGGAGATAACTTCAGCTATCCCATGTCCCCTCTTTGTCAGGCAGTGAACCTCGTCGTCCAAAGTCTGTACCCCAAGCTCCACTCTGGTGGTGCCAAAATCGAGCATGCTTCTTATCTCCCCCTCCCCACAAAAGTCAGGCCTGGTCTCGATGCACAATCCCACGCAGCGATGCTCAGCATTTTCATTCAATTGTCTGGCTTCCCCTAAACTGCTGGAGGGGATGCCGTTCAGAGCATCATAACAATCCTTAATAAACTGATACTGATAGTCCCGGGGATAAGACAGAAAGGTGCCCCCCATGATGATAAGCTCTACCTTATCTCGGGCATGTCCCATTTCAGCCAGCGTCTTGAGCCGGACCTCCACCTGCTTTTTAGCATCAAAGCCACAACTTCGAGCTCGGAGCACCGCTGGAGACTCTACAGTATAGCTCTTGGGCGCCTCAGGAGAACTGGGGCAATAAACACATTTGCCCGGGCAGGGAAATGGCTTAGCCATAACTGCCACTGGGGTTACTCCAGAAATCGTTCGAGATGCTTTCTTCATGCCATCTCCATGTCACTCTAAGCCCCCGACTTATCGGGACGAAGAACGACAACAAGGGATTGCAACCATGAGCATTTCACTACAATATGCTAAAGTTTAGCAGAGCATATCCATGACCACAAACAGAGAGGTTTTCGACCAAATAGCTGAAAGCTGGTATCGAGTGAGGCATTGGCCTTTATTAAAAGAAGAGCTAGAGGAGCTAGCAGCAAGATGGCGAAGTGGAAGGCTGCTAAATGTGGGCTGCGCTCACGGACCGGACTTCTTGCCTTTCAGCCAGGGTTTTGAACTCTGGGGGGTAGATTCCTCCCCGGTCATGCTCAAGCAAGCTCTGAAATATTCCGCCAAGTTTAAGCTTTATGTCAACTTAATAGCTGCCGATGCCCTGCTTCTACCCTTCCCCGACAATACCTTCGATTGGGTAATATCAGTGGCCACTTACCACCACATCAAAGGCAAAAGGGAAAGAGAAAAGGCATTCGCAGAATTAAAGCGGGTGTTGAAGCCCGAGGGCGAGGCCTTTTTAACCGTGTGGAACCACGGCCAACCAGGGTTCTGGTTCAAATCCAAAGAGCAACAAGTCCCCTGGAGACTAAAAGAAAAAACAGTTTACCGTTACTATCACCTTTTCTCTTATGGTGAGCTAAGAAAGCTACTAGTCAAAACTGGCTGGGAAATCATTACTATGTCACCGGAGAAGTCCCACCATTTCCCGATAAAGAATTGCTCACGCAATATATGCGTTCTGCTAAAGAAACAAAGCACGCCTCAGGTACCACCGG
>DATBWO010000218.1:0-6977 GCA_036514775.1 Dehalococcoidia bacterium
TGGATTTTGATATTGTTTAGAGTTTAGAACTTAGAATTTGGGATTTCTCAATCATCCTCCTTCAACTCTGATAAAGTTGCTGACCTCATTCACCACCGGTAGCTGCCTTAATTGCTTGAGAGCTTTCTGCATCCCTTTTTCCTCTGCCGGATAGGTCATAATGACGATTATGGCGGTTTGTGCCGCCAGGTCGCTTTCTTTCTGGATTACGGACGAAATACTTATGGAATTGTCGCCCAGGACTTTGGATATTTGAGATAAAACACCGGGGCGGTCAGGTGCATTCAGACTGAGGTAATACCGTGTCTTTACCTCGGACATGGGCTTAACAGTTACGTGCCGGTTTAATCTTAGTTCAGGAACACTATTTACGCCGCGATAGATATTTCTGGCTATCGCCAGCACATCAGCCATAACAGCGCTAGAAGCTCTGAAAGCTCCAGCCCCTTCCCCATAAAAGACTAATTTGCCAGCCAGGTCAGTTTCCACCTCGATGGCGTTATAAACCCCGTCTACTTTAGCCAACTGGGAATCTTTGGGAATAAAAACAGGATGGACCCTCATTTCCACTTTGTCACCATCCCTCTTAGCAATGGCCAGCAGTTTAATAGCGTAGCCAAATTCTTTGGCATACAGAAAATCTCGAGCGGCAATATTTGATATCCCTTCGCAGTATACATCTTGAGGGACAAATTTAGCTCGAAATGCTATGTTGGATAAGATGACCAATTTATAAGCAGCATCTATCCCCTCTATATCATTGGCGGGATTGGCTTCGGCATAACCCAATTTCTGGGCTTGTTTTAAGGTCGAAGCAAAATCTAACCCCTCTTGTGCCATTCGAGTCAGAATATAGTTGGTAGTGCCGTTAAGGATAGCCTGGATAGTCGAGATTCTATTGGCTGCTAAGTCTTGCTGGAAAGGAGAAATTAGTGGTATGCCACTGCCCACGCTTGCTTCATAGCGGAGGTCAACATTGTGTTTCCTAGCCAGAGAGAATAGCTCGTATCCATGCTTAGCTATCACCTCCTTATTGGCTGTAACTACGTGCTTTCCGTTAGTGATAGCTTGTTTCATGTATTCCGTGGCCGGATGTTCACCTCCGATGAGTTCAATCACTATATCTACTTCAGGATGCGCTAGGACTTCTTCAGGGTGGTCAGTCAACAGGTTGGGACCAAGTTCTGCCGGGTAGCGTTTACTCAAGTCGAGCTCCAGCACCTTTTTCAAAATTAGGGGCAGTCCTGCTTGCTCAGCCAGGCTGTCTGCCCTGGTGGCCAGGACTTCAGCCACACCACCGCCAACAGTTCCCAGGCCCAGTAAGCCAATGCCAACATCCTTCTTCATTTTGGTGTTACCTTCCCTTCAAAACCTCGCTTATAGCCCATGTCTTCTTTGCTTTATCCAGCAGATTTTCAATTGTGCTGTCCTCTCTCCATTCCTTCAACCAGTCGTTCAAGTATTTAGCTACCAGGTCCTCCTTCGTTTCATTTTCAAGCGCACGCTCACCCCTATCTACAACCTTTACCAGCCAGTAGCCACCGGTGGTGCTGTTATTCGTAATCGCTGTTTCATCATAAATAGGCTGGCTTATCTCGCCGGGGGTAAGGTTAAAAGCGACATCGGCAATTAAAGTATTGGGCATAAGCTCTCTGGGCAACCAACCCAAATCGCCTTTAACTGTAGAGTTACGGGAATACTCTTCAGCTAAAGCGGTGAAGTTGCCACCAGCTTCAACTTTGGTTATCACTTCACCAGCCACCTCTTCGCTCTCTACAAGCGTTACTTGCACATGAGCTTGCTCCATCGTATCAGTCAGGTTCGAACCAAAGTATGCCTCAAGCTTTCCCTGCAATAAGGCAGCGCAAACTATATCTCGATATACCCTCTCATTGGGCCACTCACGTTCTGTTAGCCCCACGTCTATCTCCCCGGGAGTAACTTCAATGCCCAGATTTTTAGCGCCTTGTTTTACCAATTCAGCCTTGATAACCTCATCAGCCACCATACCACCAATATACTCGGCCCACTGAGTGAGCAACTGGGAGTCCATGTCTTTAGTGTAAATATCGAGCATCTCTACGAAGTATTCCATAGCAAAGGGGACGCCGTTTACCTCGATAACAACCTCACGCCATGCTGCAGTACTGGCTCTATAGTCCGCATAGGACTCATAGCCCACCCAGCTCCCTATGCCAACGAAGAAAACGATGGCAGCGATTATCAAAATTCGGCGTATTTTCATCTGGCGCTGCCACTTGGAGAGTTGGTGCTTAGTGGGGGCTCGCTCAGGTGTAGTTTTTTTCTGTTTTTTAGCCAAGAATCACAACCTGCCAGTCTGATATTTTCTTTGCTGCAGCCACTATGATAACATATTAAGAGAAGTTATGGCGACGGGGTGTAGCGCAGCCTGGTAGCGCACCTGAATGGGGTTCAGGTGGTCGGAGGGTCAAATCCTCTCACCCCGACCATAAATAGGAAATCCGGTGGTTAGACCACCTGAGTCGCCGAAAAAGCCAAAGGTGGCTAAATATGGTCTAGCCCACCTGAATCAGTAGAAAATGAGGCGGGTCCGCAAAATGAGTAATGGCACTATCAATCAAACTACAAACACCGCCGGGGACATCTCTCAGGTCCTTGGTAAAAGGATTTGTGCTTGCAAAGCAAACAGAGGGGAAAAGTCCAAGAACGGTAGAATATTACTCGGAGAATCTTCGGCGTTTCCTTTGGTATGCTGAACAGCAAGGCTGGTCAGACGATATCAGGCTCTTCACTGAGTGGCATTTCAGGGAATTTTTAGGCTATGTAGCCACCATTCGGGCTATTATTTCTTGCACTAATTTGCCCGATAGAGGCACTACAAGCAACTTTCCTCTCGCCTAAAGCTCTAATGTCTCCCTTGCTTGCGGCACCAAGTCAGAAGAATAGGCGACATCTGAACCCACAGAGAGAGAAGCCCTGCTCGGGTAATTCTTGTAGACTCCTCCTCAAGTCCAGCAGGAATACCCTAGGTATATCGATGATACGCGGAATGTTATCGAAGATGCTTTCTACTGAGTTTCTCGAACAATTAGCTTTGTTTCTGCATGGGATGTGGAGGCTTGACCCTCGATGGGTGCGACGCTATAATATGGCGCCCGTATTAGAATGTTGCATAGCGTAGAATTTTGAGGTTAATATGGACTTTGAGTTCAGTGAAGACCAAAAGATGCTTCAAACATTGGTACGAGACTTCGCCGTTAAAGAGATTGAGCCACTTGCTGCTCAAATTGATGAGGAAGCTAGATACCCTGCTGAGAACATCAAAAAGGCGGCTGCGCTTGGCTTGTTTGGTATCGGATTTCCTGAACAATATGGTGGTACTGGGGGCGGGGCAATCGAAAGGGCTATTCTCAATGAAGAGCTGGCTCGTGTCTGTGCCAGCGCCGCCATCATTATTAATGGAAGCATAGGACTTGCCGGGGTTCCGCTGTATAAGTATGGTAATGAGGAGCAAAGGCAACGCTTTGTGGTCCCGATAGCCAAGGGTGAGAAACTAGGCACTTTCGCTATAACTGAATCCGGCGCCGGTAGTGATGTTGCTGCCATGGAAACTACTGCTACCCGGCATAAGAACGGCTATATACTTAACGGCACCAAGATCTTTATCAGCCAGGGCAGCATAGCTGATATTACCTTGGTCTTTGCCACTGTTGATAAGTCACTGCGGCATCGGGGCATCACGTGCTTTATCGTTGAGAAAGGCACCCCTGGTTTCTCGGTGGGCAGACTTGAGCATAAGATGGGCGTCAGAGGTTCACCGACAGCCGAGTTAATATTAGAAGATTGTTTTTTGCCCGCGGAAAATCGGCTGGGCGATGAGGGACAAGGTTTGAGAATAGCACTCTCTACTCTAGATGCTTGCCGGCCCAATGCCGCCGCTACTGGGCTAGGTATTGCCCAAGGAGCGTTTGATAAGGCACTGGCTTATGCCCAGGAGCGCAAGCAATTTGGTCAACCTATTGCTAACTTTCAGGCAATTCAATGGATGTTAGCTGATATGGCGACACATATTGATGCTGCCCGGCTGTTAATCTATCGGGCAGCTCATCGTTTGGATAACGGGTTACCTTGCATAAAAGAGTCGTCCATGGCCAAGCTCTTTGCCGCTGAGGCAGCCATGTTCGTGGCTACCAAGGCTGTTCAGATACATGGTGGCTATGGTTATATTAAAGACTATCCCGTAGAACGCTACTTCCGCGATGCCAGAGTTATAGGACTCTTTGATGGTACTGACGAGATGCAGCGGTTAACTATTGCCAGACAGCTCCTGAGAGGAAGTTGAAATACCCTTCGGCTTTTTATTTATTCTTGCAGGCAAGGAGTCCCTTTCCCAGAAAGAACACAGCCCTTCCTCCCATCTTCTCTTTACCAGGTCCTGATGCCTTTTTATCGGTGATTTAGCTTCAGGTGGTACTGTTTAGTGCCACTTGACCGTTTATGGTGGTAAAAAGTCGGTTAGCAAAATGTTAGCAAAGGATGCTGGGGTTGAACGTGAGCCGCCTGGGACTCGAACCCGGAACCAGTTGATGACTTTACGACAATTTTATTACTAGACAACGAATTTCAGCTTCTTAGCCTCGGCACGCAACTCTGCTCGGAAGTCGGGATGGGCAATGGAGATGATCGCCTCCACTCGCTGGGGCACCGTCTTACCTCGCAGACTAACGAATCCGTATTCGGTCACGAGGATGTCCGCGTGGTTCCTTGATACAGATACAACCGAGCCCGGGGCAAAGGTGGACTTGATCTTAGAAATGCCCTTTCTGGTGGTGGATTCAAAGGCAAATATGCCACGACCGCCTTTGGAGTGCAGTGCGCCTATGGCATAGTCGTCGGCGCCACCCGTACCACTCCACTGGAGAGCCCCGATAGATTCGGAGTTGATCTGACCGGTGAGATCGATTTCAAGCAAAGTATTTACGGACACCATGTTGTCGTTCTGGGCGATAACTTTGGGGTCATTGCCATAGCTACAAGGGACGAGGCGGAAGTTTTTATCCTCCGAAGCCACGCGATAGAGGTTTTCATCGCCAAGTATAAAGGTAGCGATATGTTCGCCCCTATTGAGGGTCTTGACCTTCCCGGTGATGATGCCGGCCTCTATCAGTCTCGCCATCGATGAGGAGAACATTTCACTATGCATGCCGAGGTCATTCTTGTCCATCAAGTGGCGAGCTAGGGCGTCGGGAAGTCCACCGAGTCCAAACTGAATACAGTCGCCATCATGTATGAGAGAGGCAATATAGGACCCTATCTTCTCGTCTTTCTCCGTGCTGACAAACTCGGGAAGAGTAAAAAGGGGCTCGTTTACCTCGTAGAGCATATCGACGCGATCAATAGGGATGCGGCAGGCACCGCGCACCGGGGCATACTTCGGGTTAAGGTTGACCTCCAGTATTATGTGGCTGGCATTTTGTGCGGCTTCGTATTCGAAGAACTGGCAATAGGGGATGCAGAAATTACCATCCTTTTCCATAGCAGTAGTCCTGGCCCAGAATATCTTGTCAGGGCTGACTTGGCTACGAATAGTCATGAAATTGTGCAGGTCGGAGGGCACATAACTACACGTGCCTATCTGATAACCCTCACGAAGGTTCTCGGAAAAAAAGTGACCGACGGTATGTATATGACCCTTCAATGTCGGATCCCGAAGGTAATCGAACATTAGCTCACGGCTTTTGTGTATGGTGACTCCCTCCACGCCATGCGCCCATTCCGGAATACTCCGTAGAAACACGCTTGGTTCGCCTGCAGCGCCGGACGTTATGATGCTGTCGCCGTTTTGAATAAACCTGACGCATTCCTCAAGGGTACGGAGTTTGGTTTTGTATTTTTCCTGAATTGTCATGATCGTCTCCTTTAAGAGTATTTTATTATCCTTTGCGGGCATCTACAATAAAGACAGTTTCTCCCGTCAGCTACTTCTATCGTTTGCTGCTGGGATCGCATGACCAAGAATCAACTTGCCATACCAAATTTGAACATATTATATATAGGCGGAACAATCATGTCTAATTCAATATTGCACTTTTGGATTTCAGACCTGAATAGGCCATCGTGTAGGAGTTCTATCTTTCGTTAAGCATGGTGAGCCGTACAGGATTCGAACCTGCGACTCCCTGATTAAAAGTCATATTGATATTTTTCAGGATGCCGGCCTTTTTCCAAAGCTGGAATCAACCTGAAAACTATTCAATTTTTAAACAATCAGGTTGACATAGATCCGACATTTCCTGTCTGGTTCTGTTTAAATGTATTCGAAATTTCAGATTAAATCTAGACTGTTACACAAAAAAACCGATTGCTCAAGCAGGGTAATCAAGATACCAGTATGGTATTAGACGTTGTTTAGCAATCCTTAACTTTGATGGATGGACAATCCAGAACATGAATCTGCACGTTATCTTTTATGGTTTTCTTGATGCTGGAGGAACCCGGTAGGGAAAAGCCATCCACATAAAGAGACCAGTCATCCCTCAGGCAGTCTTTTTTCGTAATCAAGTCAAGCATACTGCGGCCGTCTTTAAGCGTAGCGGCTTGCAATACTTCGCTTAACGGTGCCTCGTTTTTACCGTTTATTTGAATAGCTTTGGCCCGCCAACCGCTAAGCGTTATTGCCCGGTTTGACATTAAATTTACAATTGCTCTCAAATGATTCCCCGTAACTAAACAGATTTATTTCTTATCTAAAGCGATATCGCCTAGATTGATATCTTTTTCGGTAATATCCGCTTTGAGTTCTTTATTAATATAGCCGTTATTCTTAATAGTTACCAGATATTTCCCGGGTGATAAACCATCTACCCAGAAGTCCCCGAAGTCGTCGGTCTTACAAGAAATACTTGTTCCATCATCTTCATTTTGAAGATTTACCTCAACTCCAATTACCACCTCATCGAATTCGGGGTCATAAATAGTGCCGCCGATGAACCTTT
>DATBWO010000219.1:0-2097 GCA_036514775.1 Dehalococcoidia bacterium
AGATAAAGTGCAACAAATTATCGAGGCTGGTATTACCCGGGTACATGTGAGATCGCCTCTTACTTGCCGTTCTCGATTTGGCATTTGCCGAAACTGCTATGGAAGGGACTTAGGAAAGAAGCAATTAGTAAAGATTGGCACCGCTGTAGGAGTTATTGCTGCCCAGAGCATTGGTGAGCCTGGAACTCAGCTCACGCTGCGCACTTTCCATACAGGAGGCGTAGTCGGTGTCGATATTACTACGGGGTTGCCTCGTGTAGAAGAGCTTTTCGAGGCTAGAGCACTAAGTAGTAGTGCGGTCGTTTCTGAGATTGATGGTATTGCTGAAGTAACCCATACTGATGGGGTAAGCATAGTAAAGGTCATTAGCTCTGAATTCTATTTGGATGAATATCCAATTCCACGGAGAGCGGAGCTAGCTGTAACCGATGGGCAACCGGTGGATGCTGGTAGCATCCTATTTTCTCTGCCAAAAAAGACCAAAAAGAGATTACCGACAAAGAGATTACCAGCTGTTAGCGACGGTGGAGCAGGGCAATCTCAATCTATAGTCGCTAGAGTAGCTGGTCAAGTCGTTGTTGAGGGTGCCCATGTTTATGTTAGGTATGAAGAAAAGGAAGAGCGAGAATATAGCATCCCACGTGGTGCATATTTGCTTGTTCGGTCAGGGGATAAGGTCAAAGCAGGCGATCGGCTTACTAGAGGTCCCATTGACCCTCATGATATCTTGCGTATTATGGGAAAAGATGCAGTCCAGCAATATCTGATTGATGAAATACAGAAGGTATATCGCGCACAAGGGGTGACTATACATGATAAACATATTGCTGTCATCATTCGGCGGATGTTAAGCAACGTGAGAATTATTTCCTCAGGAGATACGAAGCTCTTGCCTGGCGAGTTAGTTGATCGAGTTAACTATGAAGATATAAATGCCAAAGTGTTGGCTGAGGGAGGTGAGCCAGCAACGGCTCAAGCTGCGCTTCTCGGGATAACTAGAGCTAGCTTAAGCAAAGACAGTTGGCTGGCTGCTGCTTCTTTCCAAGAAACCGGCCGTGTTCTTGTTAATGCTGCGATCAAAGGCAAGGTGGATAGGCTTCGCGGTCTCAAGGAAAACGTTATTCTCGGTAAGCTCATCCCATCTCGGGTCCTCTCTGTGAGCCCTGATGACGTGAAAAGATTGGAGGGGGGAAGTCTTGCTGAAGAGGCGCCTACGAATTTAGAATTAGAGAGCTAGTAAAATTTTAACTTCCAAAGGTTAGCGATGCGGCTTATTTCAGGTAAAACGGCAACCGAGGATAGCTTTATCGACTTTGACCTTCGTCCTAGGCGCCTTAGTGAATTCATAGGTCAAGAAAAAATTAAAGAAAATCTAAAAATAGCTATTGCCGCTGCTCAAAAAAGAGGTGAGCCGCTAGATCATATCATGCTTTATGGTTCTCCCGGTTTGGGAAAGACCACCCTTGCCTACATCATTGCTGCTGAGATGGGAGTTGATATTAAAGTTAGTTCCGGGCCGGCGATAGAACGCACTGGAGACTTAGCAGCTGTTCTTACTAATCTGCATGAGGGGGATATCCTTTTTCTTGACGAGATACACAGGCTTAGCCATACGATAGAAGAAAAACTCTATCCGGCAATGGAGGATTTTGTTTTTGACATCTTTTTAGGGAAAGGTCCGGCTGCTAGAAATTTACGGTTGAATTTGCCCCGTTTTACCTTAATTGGGGCTACTACTCGCTTTGCTCTACTGAGCCCTCCCATTCGCGATAGATTTGGGGTGACATATCATCTTGATTTCTACGACGAAGCAGCAATACAGACGATTTTGGAGAGGGCAGCAACTATCCTTAAGGTGAAAGCGGAGAAAGAAGGGCTTGTCCCAATTGCCCAGCGTGCTAGAGGTACTCCTCGAGTGGCCAATCGTCTCTTAAAGAGAATAAGAGATTATGCTCAGGTCATGGCAGATGGAGTGGTCACCAAGGAAGTAGCTCTGGAAGGACTTTCAAAGCTGGAGATAGATTCTGTGGGTTTGGATGATATAGATCATAGAGTGTTGCATACAATAATTGACAAATTTGACGGTGGGCCTGTAGG
>DATBWO010000220.1:0-17462 GCA_036514775.1 Dehalococcoidia bacterium
ATTTCCTGGCCCTCCTTCATAACCCCTCTTTATCCCCCCTTATCTTAAGGGGGGATGGAGAAGGCAGCAAACTAACAGGCGACAGCTTCACCACCGCACTATACTCAGGAGGGCAGACTTCCAGGCATGTACCACACTTAGAACACTTTTCCTGGTCTATGACTTTAACTTCCCCTTTACCCCCCTTAACTGCTTCTGTGGGACAAGTCAAAACACAATGCTCACAGGCTCTATCACATTTTTCAGGAAGTATATAATACACAGTGAGTTCGGGACATACCCTGGCGGGGCAGCGCTTCTCCAGAATATGAGCTTCATATTCGTCTCGAAAATAACGCAGGGTTGTGAGGACAGGATTAGGAGCTGTTTTGCCTAAGCCACAAAGCGACCCTATCTTAACGTCCTCAGCTAATGCCAGAAGAAGGTCAATGTTCTCTATTCTGCCTCGTCCAGCCGTGATGTCCTCCAAAATACGTAGCATCTGCAAAGTCCCCAGGCGACACATCGTGCACTTGCCGCAAGACTCCTTGGTTGAGAAATCAAGAAAGAACCTGGCAGCATCGACCATACAGTTGTCCTCATCCATGACAATCATACCTCCCGAGCCCATCATCGAGCCAGCCTCTCGAAGGGAATCATAATCGATAGGGATGTCCAGCAAAGTCTCGGGAAGGCAACCCCCAGAAGGCCCCCCTATCTGTACCGCTTTAAACTGCTTGCTTTTGGCAATTCCGCCACCGATGTCATAAATAAGCTCACGAAGCGTTGTTCCCATAGGCACTTCGGCTAATCCCGTACTGGCCACCTTGCCTGCCAGGGTAAACACTGCTGTGCCCTTGCTTCCCTCAGTGCCGATGGAGGCAAACCAGCCTGCACCTCGCTCAATTATCAAAGGAACATAAGCAAAGGTCTTCACATTGTTTAGCAAAGTAGGTTTATTCCACAAGCCAGCTTCAGAAAGACGAGGAGGTCTTGGTCTAGGTTCACTTCTTCTGCCCTCCATAGCCGCGACTAATGCCGTGGCTTCCCCGGAGACGAAAGCACCAGCCCCGGCTGCTATTTCGATATGGAAACTGAAACCACTCCCCAAGATATTATCTCCCAGCAAACCTAACTCCTCGGCTTGTTTTAAGGCAATTTGCACACGCTCAATAGCTAAAGGATATTCAGCACGGACATAGATATAACCTTGCTCGGCACCTATGACGTAACCGGCAATAATCATGCCCTCGATAACTTGATGGGGGTCGCTTTCCAGAATCACCCGGTCCATAAAAGCACCGGGGTCACCTTCGTCAGCATTGCATATGACATATTTTGTTGAGCTTCTAGCCTTACGGCATAGTTCCCACTTCAGATGTGTAGGAAACCCAGCCCCTCCCCGCCCTCGCAGCCCAGACTTCTTCAATTCACCAACTATTTTCTCGGGCGACATCTTTAATGCTTTCTTCAGACTGCTATAACCACCATTGGCAATATAGTGATTTATATTTTCAGGGTCGATGAAGCCACAGCGGCGCAGTATAAGACGAAGCTCATGCTCAAACCTGGGAAGCTCGGGAATGTAGGCTGCTTCCCCATCACCTCCCTCAAAGGTGCCTAAGGCAAGCTCAAGGCAAGGGTCATCGCCGGCAACATAACCTGTCACAAGGCGGGGCACAATCTCCGGAGTTATATTGGCATACACGACACGAAGAGAGCCAGCCTTGGATATAACGACCAAAGGATCAGCGTAGCATAGCCCCATGCAGCCAACCTGGATAATCGGGACTTCCAGACCTTGACGCGTTAGCTCCTTATTAAAGGCATCCACTACATCCAGGGCGCCGGCTGCCCGACCACACGTAGCTGCACTGACAAGAATATAGCTGCCCTTCTGCAGAGCTTCCCATTCGGCTCTCGCCCTGCTGTTAATTTCCTCGAAAGTCATCATGTGTTATAAGAAATCCTAAATTCGAAGCACTAAATCCTAAACAAATTCAAATGCCTAAACTCAAATACTAAGGCCGCTTTGGTCATTTGGATTTTGATTCTTTGATATCATTTAAGTTCCGGGCTTCTTGCTTATACGGTATTAGAGCCTCTTCCACCTTAAAAGGCGTCATCTTGGGATGAATTTTATCCTTTATTACTATCACGGGAGCCAGCATACAGCACCCGATACAAGCGACCCTTTCCAAGCTGAAGTTACCATCTTCGGCAGTCTCGCCCACTTTGATACCTAACTCACGCTCCAAAGCCTCTAAAATAAGTCTACCCCCCGCTAAGTGACAGGCAGTCCCCATACAAACCACGGTATGGTATTTTCCCAACGGAACAAAGCGGAACTGATTATAAAAAGTAGCAACCCCCCAAACCTCAACTTCGGGCATTTCCAAGAAGTCAGCAATTTTCTGCATCGCTTTCTTGGGGAGATATCCCAGCTTTGTCTGAACTTCTTGCAACAGGGGGATTAAATTTTTCTTCTCTTTTTTATGCAAGCTTAAAATCTCAGCTACTACTTGGCTAGCTTGCTTTTCTGTAATCATTCCTTCGACAAACTCAGGACAGGCCTTTAAGCTGCTTAGCAACTCCCGGCAGGAAGGCCGCTATTCCGGTCGTGTCCCGGGGACCCACTATTACCTCCCACTCAAGGTTCAAAGCTTCCTCAAGCTCGCCTTTGATTCTGGCCACTTTCCCCGGGATAATTAGCTTTCTATGTTTTACCTTTCCCCCAATGCCACATTTCTTAATAAATGCTCCTACAGAATCGCCGCTAAACTTACCGGCGGCCCAGGCAGTGAGGACACCAAGCCCCTCCGCATCCTTAACGCAAATGTAGGCGGGAATCTTGGTAGCCTCAACAGCCGATGAGACAAGGAAGTAGGTCAAAGCCCAGTTGGAAGTGACAAGAACCGGAGAGGATTCATCGGGCTCTCCCACTTCATAATACTTCTGCTCTACTGCCATAGGAAAGCGCGGATCAGTATAGATATTAAGCCGTTGAACTAGAAGAGGAAGCAGAGAGTATTGGTCGAAATCAGAAAGGACAATAATACCAGCCCACTTAACTACAAACGCCGAGGCTGTTATTATCTCCTTCAGCCCATCTTTAGCCATGAAGCAAGGAAAGGCCATAGTCGGATAGCCAAGAGGCCTGAAACCCTGCTTTAGCGCTGCCCTTCTGATAGAAGTTTGGTCCCTTACTGCCTCCTGCAAATTTTTAGAACCAGGGTCTAAAACCAGTTCCTCAATCCCGGCTTCTTTTAACCTGGCAGTCAGAGAGACAAGTTCCTCGATATTTCCTCCACGAAGGCCAACAGGAGTAAGATTCGTTTTAATCTTGGGAATGGCCTTATCAATGTTTCCCTTCGTTATGGGGTACAGAAGCGGATGCCTATCTGCGCATATATCCCGTGCCGCAAATAAGGCGTCCGTGTCTTTTGAGATTAAGACCATGCCCAGATCTGTTGAACTATAAACTTTTTTCACCAAAGCCAAAAACTTATCCTTGTTCCCCGATTCAAAATGAAGTGCCAAAAGGTCTGCCTTGAGATTTACGCCAACCCAGGGGAAATGCAACTCCTTTATCTTCTTTATCTTCTCTTCGACTTTGACATTGTCTTCTCTGTCTGAGATAAGGAGGGCGATGCCTGGCTTATGGACAAATGTTTTTTCATGCCGGTATATCACTTCTTCATTCCCAATTTTGACGGCGTTATCCCCCGAGCCTATAGTAACAAGCTTTATCGGCGGTGCCAGAAGGTCCAACAGCTTGGCTTTCACTTCCTCAGAGAGATAGGGGCATTTATCTACAGTAGCTCCACCCGACGCCAGCTTCATGGCAAAGGCGAAGCAAGTGGGAAAGCCACAGTCCTTGCATGGTTTCTTTCCGGGAAGCATCTTTACAATCTCAGAACCTGCAATTGGCATAGCAAACCTCCTTCTGCGTCAAACTCTAAATCCTAAGCTCCAATCCCTGATTTAATCAGGGACTAAACAATCTCCAAATTTAAATTCCAAAGGCTCAAAACATTTTGAATTTTGGATTTCGGTCATTTGAATTTGTTTCGGATTTGGTGCTTGGAATTTCTTATTTCCTCCTTTTATGTTGGAAGCTCTACTTCACCTTTTAGCCAGGGATGCCCCGCTTTTTCCAGGAATGCTAGCAGTTCATCCACGTTTTTAACGTTTCCCTCTGTGGCTATTTTATCGTAGAGTCCTTTTGCTTGCAGGACATCTTTAAACCTTTCCTTTATATCCTTGGGCATCCACACTATTCTGGCCAGACCACCGTCCGCCTGAATGAATTTGGGAGACCTTAGTTGCTCCAGTCCAGTCCCCAATCTTCCTTCTATCTGTTTCCCCCCAGAAGTTGCACCAGCCATGTGGGAAAATGTTTCTCCAACTACAGTTTCGCCCTTGAAATCTCTGTTCACTACCCCAAAGGCATCCGCTTCAGGGATGTAATATACAATTGCTTCGAAACAGCCACAAGATGTATGGGGGTGCTCAAAAGCACTGTAGAGATAAACTCTATCATAGGTACCCAGGGACCTTTTTTGCACTACGCTGTTCAGGCCTTCATATTCACCCTTCACAGGATCCAAAAGCTTTCCTTTAGGAATGGCAAATATCGGCCCCTCAGGGTCAATCTTGGCAGCTGCCCGGCCATCAAACCAGTTTATGGCGCCGCAATTAGCAATCCTATTTGGGGCTATGATGGAGACATGGGTAGGGGCAAAACTCTGACATAAGGTACAGCCATAGAAAGTATCCACATCCTCATCTTTCAGAGCCCGTGCCCGAGCATCTCGTGCTGCATAGACCTCCAAAGCCTTAGGAAGAAGTTCGGCTACTTTCTTAGCATCAGTAATGAGAGTCGTTTGAATCTTTTCGATAATTGGCAGCTCGGAAGTGAAAAGAAAGTTATAGATTGCTCCCAATTCTCGCAGGGAGGTGAAGCCCTTTTTATGGCAGTCTGTACTCATCCTTATCCATACATCCTGCCTCTGATTCATATGATACCAGCCCTCAATCATATTGGTGAACATGTGAATTCTTCTCTCGATGATTGGCTCGGCATCTTTGTCTAATTCCTTCCCGGCAACATCTACCATAATGGCAATAGGATAGCTACCACCCTTCCCTGTCGCGGCATCGTAAGGTGCTAACTTATCCAAATCGGGACCGATGAGCTCCACTTTTTCATTTTCAATTTCCGCAGCGCTCTTCAAGGTTGCCAACTCAAATTTGTGTGCTACCTTCGGTCCACCGAACTCAATGTACAGGTTCTCCTTTCTTATCACCTCGCCTTCATACTGAGGTCCTATGTCTACGTGAAATTCGCCTTCCATTTTCCTTTAGTCTCCTTTCTTTAAATTGGCTATCAAACTTTCTAAGAACTCCTGCCAATCCGTATCCTTTTTGAAATTAGGGAGGGAGTAGTTGGCATGGGGGAAGTAATACTTGCACAACGTCATCGTCTTTAAGTGAGGTGCGAAGTGTTTGAGTGTAGAAAGACCTTGGTTACCAAGATCCGCCCTTATGCCGAAGAACATCACCAAGTCATGGTTTCCCTCCTTTTTGACTCCCTTCCAGTTAGGGTCTTTAAGAGCATTTACTATCTCGACGGTATCGTAAACGCAATCCGGCTGTACTCCCAACTCCACGATCTTCCCTCTAGTCTGGGCTGTCGCACATATTGGAATACCAGCCGCTTTAGCGATATCCAAGGCATACTCCAGAAGGAGTTTCCCATCAGGCAGAGATGCTAGCAATAGAGGACCAATTACCAGAAGCGGCCTTTTGGCCTTCTTAATCAAATCGGCATACCCCACAGGGTCTTCGATCAGCCTGGCCGATTTGATTCCCGTTAAGACATTTACTCTGTGGCGTGGTATTACTGCACTCATTTTCCCCTCCTTTTAACCCGTTTCCCCTTGTTACTAATGTATCACTGCGTCCACGGGAACTTTACTGGGATAAGTTCCTATTAAGGTGGGAAGTCCCACAGGCTCCCTGGGCTGCCAGCCGATTTCCTGTAGGTGTGCCCGCACTTCCTTCTTGTAAACCAGAGGGATATCAGGGTCCCTGCGGACAAAGAGATGAATGTCCTCAGGAAGACCGGCTCCAATATATTTTTTGTACAAGGAAATGTAGTGGTTCAGTTTTATCGCTCTTCCCTGAGGAGTATCATTTCTTCTTATGCAAAGTTTAGCCATCATCACCATAGCTTTCTCTTTAGTCTCACACACATAAGCCAGGTGTTCAGGTGCTGGCTCCACAGTATCCACAATCTCCCTCTTCCTGGCATCCATAACCCTCCAGTCATCCTCTTCCTTCCTGGAGAGGTATAGCCTTCTATACTTGGAGGAGTGAGGCCCTAGAATCACAGGGATGCCTAATCTGTTGCACCCTGTGCCAATGGAAGCTGCTTTCTGGGAATATGCTCCCCAGGCTACTCCCACAGCACCTACCCGATTGAGAACATAGTCAGCCATTACCTCATAATTCCCCCTTAAAGGAAGTGCAGCAAAGATATTGGCTATCTTTATGGCTGCACCAGTGATATGGGCATTGGCGACACAGGAGCCAACATTTAGTACGCCGCCGCCGTCAAAGTTGGGGGGATATTTCTCGTACACTGTCAAGCCATCCTTATCCTTTTTCATTCCGGCAACCATGGCAGCACAACCTGAAAGAACTACAATATACTTTCTCTTGGCGAATTCATCCACCATGTCGGCAACATCATTTATGTCAGGATAATTGGAGCAGCCAACGATTGCAATGACCCCAGGAATAGTTCCCAGAGTGATAGGCGCACCAACGTTTCTTATCTCGGTATCCATAACCGGACCACGTCCAGCCCGGCATTTCCAGGTCTCCATGCTTGCCGCCGTTTGCATTATCTTAAAGATAGGAACATTATTGGGACACTCCTGTTCACACTTACCGCAGCCAATACATTGCAGGAATTGTTGCCTTATTAAGTCAAAGTTACCTTTGGCGACCTCAGTTATACCACCGCCGATATTAAAGAGGTTGGGACATACCTGCTCACACATCCTACAGTTCGTGCACTTCTTAGCTAGCTCTATGGCTTCTTCTTCCGTTAACCATTCCTTCTTTCTCTGGGGAGCGATTTCCATAGCAACTCTAACCGCCACTTCGGCCGCTTTGTATGAGTCTAAGATGGCAAACTGCTCCCTTTTATCCACCATTCGCCTGACTATCTCGTCTGTATCCATTTCCGTGGCATCTTCAAGTCCATACATAGCCTTGTCCATGCAGGCAATAACTGCTGAACCCACCTTGGCTGCTTCCTGAGGCGTATCCGTTCTGATGCACTGCTCGTCAGTCATTATCACATCGGCAATGCCTGCCCTCATGAAAAAAAGCGCACGGGAAAGAGGACCGACTATTTTGGCCTTGTCCGAATACCTGGTTGTTTCCAGTGCAGTGCAGCACAAGCCGCAGACCTCCACCTGGTCTTCAAGGTTGTGTTCCCTGAGATAGTCAATTACCACTGTCGAGGTAGCTGGATTGTGTCCTGACACTAGAATCACAGGCTTACTCTTATCTATGGCACCCCATCCCATATCAACAAGAGGTGTATCAGCAACGGAAGTGGGGTAGTTAAACCCCACGATTTGAGCAATGTCAGCTACTTCCATGCCAACGTGGTCCAGCATGCCGGCATGCAGTGCTTTGGACTCATAGTCCAGGGCGCTTCCCTCTTGCCCCGTATGGCAAGAATCAAGAAGATGAGCAATTTCTTTGAAGACATACTCCAGAGCTATTCGAAGGTCTCCTAATGTCTCTGGTTTCAAGCCCAAGACAGTCCTGATATGCGGTGCTTCAATAGTGATTGATCCGCCTAAATCTATCTTCTTATCCGGACCGTGCCTGTCAATCAAGAACTCCAGAATGTGTCCACCATGAGCAGCATGAGCCGAGCATCCCATCAAGCAGGCGAGAAGTACAAACCTGGCTTGTTGAGTAGCTATATCAATACCACAGGCGCCTCTTTTTCCTGCAGTGAGGTCACACTTACCGTAGGTACAGAAGCAACACAAATCACAGAACGGTGCGTAAAAAGGCGCATATGTTTTCAATAACCTCATGTCCCATTGTCTGAGGTCAGGGATTTCCGGCATCGGAGTGGGACCGACTGGCTCCCAAGGGATCTCCGCTTTTATCTTCTCATGAATTTCTTCTAATTTTCGTGTTATTTCTTTTACTTTTACTTCTGCCATTTTTACCTCATTTCTATCGTTTCCCTTATTAATTTCAAGGTCTCGGGATGCCTTAAGACAAGGAGATTTGCTCCAGCCAGGAGAAGCGATAGCGCTGTTATTCCTTCCCAAAGCAACCCTCGTTCCTTGTTTTCCTTGGCCTGTTTTGTCTTCCAGCACTCCACACCAATATTGGCAATAATCGGCATCATGGTCATACTGTCTTTGGTCATAATTCCAATCTGTTTCACTCTCTCCATTAGAGAGAAACCATACTCCATGCCGTAGCCCAACGCCGGGGATAAAGAGTCGATCACAATTCTCTCCGGGGGAAAGAACTTACTGAGCTTTACGTTTAACTCCTTAAGCAAATTGATGTCTAATGGAGTCTGGGCAATAGCTGTATGTCCATGGTCCAGAATCGCCTTGCCCACCGCTTCGTAATTTTCCTTAAGCGCCGGGCCCATAAGGAGGTTCATTCCATCACATACTTCAGCAACCTTGGCAAGAACCTCAACATCCTTCTTTTCGTCTCCGGAACCATAGACAATCAAAGGCACATTTATTGCCTGGGCTACCTCTTTAGCCAATGCCGCTGCTTTGTCAGCAGGAGCATCCTTGACCGCCGGGTCGGTACTCATAAGGAAAAGCGACACAGCATCTACAGCAAAGTCCTGGCATTTCTTAGCCCATTTTACCGGGTCAGAAATTACATCCCGAAAGGGCTCAACTAGATGCTCTGGCCAATCTTCGGGTTTCATATCAAGAACTTCCAGGGCAAACTTTGCCGGATTGGGATTGGAGCCCTGGTCAAAAAAATGAAAGGGGAGGATATTCTCCCCCCCAATCTTCAAACTCTTCTTTCCCTTCCCAATAGTTACTTCTCTAACTACCCCACTATATGCTTCCACTGGTGCTTTGTATTCCATTCCTTACCCTCCTTAACTTTCAAGGGTTATTTAACAACCCGCCTGTCATTCTGAGCGTAGTGAAGAATCTAGACCCTTCGTTATTGCTCAGGGTGACAAACTGAGTGCTAACTTTCAAGCCAGGCGTTGGAGTACAAGGTCGCTCCTATAAGAACCCTGGCTGTCTTGACATACTCAACTTCCTTTTGAGATAAAGAGGAGAGGTCTATGTCTACCCCATCCATGGTCTTGTAAATAAGCTCGACAATTTCCGGCATCTTCCCCCTGGTCAAGCTCATAAACTCCTTATCCAAAGGGTCAGCGATGGCAGAATAAAGCCTGTTTCTCGCCAGCATGACCAGATAAGTGCGGTTCAGAGGCGGCCTGAGCTGTTCCGGCACGCCGTTGGATGTATTGGAAAGCCCCACCGTGGATTTAACCCCGGGTAAAACATCCTCAAGTATCTTGATAAATTCTAGATTTAGCACAGTGAACCTCTGTCCCTCTCCAGCGGTGCTGATGGGCAGGAGTATAGGGTCAACCCAGATGTCCTCGTTGGGGATCCCCAATTCATTGGCATAGGCTACCGTGTCCATAATACTCTCTACCTTAGACTCAACATCGGGAGGCATCCCCTTATCCGTCATCACTGAAATTACCACATCACAGCTATATTTCTTGGCCAAGGGGAGCATCTGCTCTTTCGAGAGACTCTTTCCTGAGGCAGAGTTAAGCAAGGGTTTTCGCTTGCAAGCCTTTAAGCCTGCTTCCATAGCCACAGGATTCAGGGTATCTATGGACAAAGGTAAATCGGTAACTTTTTGAATTGCGTTGACCAACCATTGCATAGTCTCTTCGGTGTCTTTTTTCATCGGGCCAACATTCAAATCAATGTAATCGGCTCCGGCTTCAGCTTGGGCTTTAGTTAAATCCTGGATTACTTTGGAGTCTCTCTCCCTTATCGCTGTGGAAACTGCTTGAGCTATGACATGTATAGCCTCGCCAATAATGACCATAACGACTACCTCCGATTTATTGGTTCGGTATCCGGGACAAACCACAGAAATATAGCAGGGAAAAGGCTGTTTGTCAAAGTCATTGTCGGTACTTGTAACAATCCTGGCGGCTGTATCCACTATCGCGATTTAAATTTCCTTTTCCTAAAGAAAGAACAGGGAATGATTAACGCCAATTTCAGCGCTTTGCTATAATTTTTGTGAATATTGAGGAGCGGCAGACAGTAAAATTCTGGCAATTGCCTCGAAGTCTCGACTAGTTGGGAGAGCAAGCTCAAATGGCTAAAGATTATTATAAAATTTTGGGCGTACTAAGGAACGCCTCAGATGAAGAGATTAAGAAGGCCTATCGAAAACTGGCCATGCAATACCATCCCGACCGCAATCCCGGGAAAGAGAAATGGGCTAATGAGAAATTCAAGGAGATAAACGAGGCTTACGGAGTCCTTGGTGACCCTCAAAAAAGAAGGCAATACGACCAATTCGGCACGGTAGGGAATATCGGCGACATCTTCGGCAGTCCTTTCACTACCACCACTTTTGAGGAAATGATGAAGGACTTCGGCGGGGCTGGCCTGAGATTTGATTTCCTCGACGACATATTTGGCGATTTATTAAAGGGCAGAGGTTCTTCTTTCTCTTTTAGGAGCTTCGGTGGCAGGCCTGGGAAGGTGAGATTTGAAGCCCGGCCGGGGCAAGAAATCAACCTGGATGAAATATTTGGCCAGGCTCGGAGACCCCGGAAAGTTCACTATGATTATGAGCTTACAATTAGCCAAAAAGAGGCTTCGCAGGGGGTGAAGAAGATATTGAAGAGGAAGGGGAAAAAACTGGAGGTGCAGATTCCTGCCGGGGTAAAAACGGGCAAAGTGGTGATATTGAGGAATGCTCGCCAGATAAGCGATGGCTTGCCCGGCGACATATTGATTAAAGTTATAGTTAAATAAGCCGGGGCTTGTACAAGGACAATGAAACAGATAAGAGTAAGTTTCCCCACCGGTGAGCTTCTCCTTGAAGGAATATTGGCTATACCCGAAGGTGCCGGACCTTTTCCGGCTGTAATAGTCTGCCATCCTCATCCCCTCTACGGCGGCAGTATGGATAACAATGTGGTCTATAGCCTCTCAGAGAAACTTACACAAGCCTCGCTTGCTTCATTCAGGTTTAACTTCCGCGGAGTAGGTGAGAGCCAGGGGGAGTTTGGTCAGGGAATAGGTGAGCAGGAAGATGTGAAAGCAGCCATTTCTTTTATAAGTACGGTAAAGGAAGTTGATTCTAAGAGAATCGGGATTGTTGGCTATTCGGCTGGCGCTGGCTTCGCTTTTCCCATTGGCTTTAACGATACTCGAATTAAAGCTCTGGCGGCAGTCTCGCCCCCACTCAATATGTTCGATTTCGACTTCCTCAAAAGTTGCCCCAGACCAAAACTTCTTATCTCGGGAAGCAGAGATGACCTTATACCCGTCGACCAGTTCCTAGAATTTTGCCAGAATCTTCCTGAGCCCAAAGAGTGCGAAAGCATTGAAGGGGCGGACCATTTTTGGTGGGGATATGAATCTCGCCTGGCAGCTAAAGTGACTGCCTTCTTCACCAAAGTATTGTAGGCTTCCACATAATTCCGTATAAATAAAATCCTCTCCCTCGACGGGAGAGGATTAATGCCTGTCTTGAGTTTATCGAAAGACGAGGGTGCAGTGCCTCTCGCTTTTACTATACTTTCTCGCCCACAGTAACCAGCTCTCTCTTCGGCACTTGTCTGCGCCGTCTTTTCCAGCCCAGGACCTCCAGAAAGTCACCGACAGCTTTGTCCTGCAGCATCTCATCGCGTAGGTACAAATCAGGATTGATCCGATACCTCAGACGTCTGCCTTCTCTTATCTTGGTAACGTAGCCGTCAGTTTCCAGGTCGGTGATTATTCTGTGTATTGCCTTCTCGGTAATCCCTAATGTCAGAGAGATCTCCCTAATGGTAATCCGTGGTTGCTGAGCAATCTGGCAAAGCACCAGAGCATGATTTGTAACAAACTTCCATCCCGGCATGGTTACACCTCACTTTCAAAATTAGCCCAACACCACACCCAGAAAAATATTTTCATAATTTTTTCTGCCCAAGGCTAAAACCTCTTGACAACTCCAACAGAGGATGTACAATTAAGTCAGGAAATACAATTCATATAGATGATAACATGGAAAAGAATTCAGGTCAAGTAATTCCTGTATACCATAGAAATTGCCGAATAAAGGGGGACAAAAAGAATAATGTAAAGAAAAGCACTGAGCGAGAATCAGTAAAATCGAGGACCGATTATTTATAACGTCTTTATAACGGAGGAAAAAGAAACTAAAGTGAAAACATCAGTGGTAAGACTTAAAAGTCAACCCATGCATAAATTAGAGAAATGCTACCTGGGGGGCTGTAGCAACGACGACCCTGAAGAGGAGCCTCCCGGTAAACGCAGCATATCTGATGATCTGGAGGAGGAACCTCCAAGTAGACGTAATATATCTCATGTCCTGGAGGAAGAACCTCCAGGTAAAACAACCACAACCAGACACAGATTCTTTGGAGATATACCAGACAGTCTCTGGAATAACTGGAAGTGGCAGTTCCGGAACAGAATTACCCGCGTCGAACAACTAGTCCAATTCTTTCCTCTATCCACTGAAGAGCAGGCGCAGCTCAGGTTAGTAACAATGCGCTATCCCTTGTCTGTGACTCCCTACTACCTATCGCTGATCAACCCTGATGACCCCGATGACCCGATAAGAAAGCAGGCGATACCTTCCCCTCTGGAAATGACTATGGGGTCAATGGGCTTAGAAGACCCACTGGGTGAGAAGGAAGACACAGTGGTCCCTGGGCTGATCCACCGCTACCCCGACCGGGTACTTCTGGTGCTCACTGACATCTGTCCCATGCTCTGCCGACACTGCACCCGTAAGAGAGAATGGCGAAATGGCGGTTGGGTGCGGCCCCCGTCTGAAGTCGCAGCCATTCTAGACTACATAAGCCAGCACAAGTCTATCCGGGATGTAATCATCTCCGGTGGTGACCCCTTGACGCTTTCCAATCGCCACCTGGAGGATATCATCAGCCGAATAAGAGGGATAAAGCACGTCGAAATTATCCGTATCGGCACTAGATTCCCGGTGGTGCTGCCCCAGCGTATAGACAATGAACTGTGCACCATGCTGGCTAAGTACGGGCCCATATGGCTTAATACACACTTCAACCACGTTCGGGAGATAACTCCAGAAGCTGCGAAGGCATGTGACCGTCTGCTGCGGAGCGGTGTTCCGGTAAACAACCAGTCTGTCCTGCTGCGCGGCGTTAATGACAGCGTTGAAGCTCAGACAGAACTATGCCACGGACTTCTCAAAATAAAGGTGCGCCCTTATTATCTCTTTCAGTGTGACGAGGTACAGGGCACTGAGCACCTGCGCACACCTGTAGAGACCGGCATAAAGATAATCGAGGGAATGCGCGGGCACACATCAGGGCTGGCTATTCCGACCTTCGTGATAGACCTGCCCCGGGGCGGCGGCAAGGTCCCTCTCCAACCAAACTATGTCCTGGCACAGACTGAAGGTGAGCTAGTGCTGAGGAACTACGAAGGACGCGTTTTCCATTATCGAAACCCCACAACACTAGCACGCCCCGAATTACCTGCCGATGTGCTATGTCCAGCCGGTAGTGCGACTGCGAGTCGGCCTCAAGAAGCGGCTGCTAACTCGAGTTAGAAGGAGTTCTAAATGCGGATAGGCTTGTCATACGACCTTAAGGAAACAATAGCGATACAGCAAGCCAGCTGTGATGATGCTTGTGAAGAATATGACTCCCCGGAAACTGTGGGGCTGATAGCCGCAGCTCTTGAGGCGGAAGGACACACGGTAGTCATGCTTGGCGGTGGCCGGGAGTTTTTGGACAAGATTCTTCACGAGAAGGTGGACTTCGTCTTTAACATCGCCGAAGGGCGAGGTACCTACCGCAGCCGGGAAGCCCAGGTGCCTTCAATCCTCGAGATGCTGGATATACCATATTCCGGTTCCGACCCACAGTGTCTGGCCATATGCCTGGACAAACCTCTGACCAAAAAGCTGGTCGCATCAGCAGTAGTGAATACCCCGAACTGGTGTGTAATCAATGATAGACAAGCCCTTCGTCAGATAGATAGTCGTGATTTTCCTTTCCCGGCTATCATCAAACCAGCGTACGAAGGCTCAAGCAAGGGGATTCGTCTCACTTCAGTGGTAGAAGATGCCAAACAGGCCATTGAGGTAATAGAGAGCTTACTAGAGAAATACCACCAACCAGCGATGATGGAAGAGGTTATCCTGGGTGATGAGGTCACCGTGGGAATCATAGGCAATTCCTCGCCCAAGGTCCTGGGTATGATGCGCATACTTCCCAAACAAAAGAACGGTTATTTCCTCTATACCCTTGAGGTAAAACGCAATTACCTGGAGTTGGTTGATTACGAGTGTCCTGCTGGTCTTGAGGAGAGGGTATTACGACGTATACAAAGTTCCAGCCTGAGGGCTTTTAGGGCTCTGGGATGCCGTGACTTTGCCCGGCTGGACTTCAGGATTAGCACAGCGGGAGTGCCCTACTTTCTGGAAATAAACCCTCTGTCTGGACTGGGTGCCCACAGCGACCTGGTCATTATGGCCCAAAAGATGGGATGGACTCATAGACAGCTCATAAGCACTGTGCTTAATGCTGCGCTTGAGAGATATCCACAATGCGTATGCGTATAGCCATCGTCTACAACGAGCCACAGCAGTCACGCTATGACGCGGTCGGCGAAGAAAAGGCGGTGCTCAATGTGCTTGAGGCAGTGGATGCGGTGCATCGGTCTTTGCTTGAGCTTGACTTTGACGCCACCGTGGTCCCTTTGGTGCCGCCACTTGAGCAAGCTGAGAGGGAGCTGAGAAACCTCAATACGGACTTAGTTTTCAACCTTTTCGAGGGCTTCTGTGATTACCCTGAGACTGAAGCAGCAATACCAGAAATCCTGTCCAAAATGGGTATTCCTTTTACTGGTTGTCCCGGACCAGTGCTAAGTCTGGCTCTCGATAAGGCTAAGACCAAGCTAATTCTCACAGCTGCCGGAATCAAGACGCCGGATTTCCAGCTACTGAATCCCAAGACACTACACATGTTTCGGCTAGACTATCCCTGCATTGTTAAGCCTCGCTGCGATGATGCCAGTAACAGCATTTCAGCGGAGAGCGTGGTTCATGACTTTTCGGCTCTGGAAAGACAGGTTAGCGTGATATGCAACTTTTACGCTGGCAATGCCATCATTGAAACATTCATCACCGGTCGTGAGTTTAACGCCACTGTTATGGGTAACTCTGAATTCATTACCTTGCCCGTGTCAGAAATCGTTTATTCTCTACCTCCCGGAATGCCGGAAATTCTTACCTTTGACGCCAAATGGGAGCCTGACAGCCTTTACTTTAAAGGCACAAAGCCGGTCTGCCCGGCTGAGATCGAGGCTGAAGAGCAGCAACACATTGCTGAAACAATAACAACGGTTTACAAATTGCTTGGCTGCCGGGGCTATGCCAGAGTAGACCTGCGGATGGACCAGGAGGGACAGCTAAATGTCATCGAGGTGAACCCCAACCCCGACATTTCTCCTGGAACCGGCGCAGCCCGCCAGGCGGAAGCCGCCGGGATGACATATACTCAATTCGTTGAAAAAATTGTACAACTGGCTCTTGATAGAAAAGACGATGAAGATCGATATCCGCTTTATGTTCCACGAAGACAAACCCCACGTAACAAAAATACTTCGCGACACACCAGAATTTAAACCTTTTGAAGTGGTGGTAGCTGAAGAACTAATTGATAGCTATCTTGATGACCCATCAGGTTCAGGCTATCACATCCTCGTTGCCGAGGTTGATTCAACTGTAGCAGGTTATATCTGCTACGGGTCTACGCCGCTGACGGAAGGGACATGGGATATCTACTGGGAGGCTGTCACTCGAGAAAGACAAGGCCAGGGGATAGGCAGCGCCCTCACGAAGGCCGCGGAAAAAGATATCGTGAAAGCTCAGGGAAGACTGGCCATTATTGAGACATCATCCATGCCAGCATATGAGAAAACGAGGCGCTTCCATCTCAGGCAAGGCTATGAAGTAATCTGCCGCATCCCGGACTTTTATGCGCCCGGGGATGATAAGCTAATCATGCAAAAGCGGCTGAGATGAAATCACAGGGATTAACTGTGCCCTAAGCACCCCCATCCCTTCAACCAGGAGGTAAAGATGCCGATTGTTCATGTAAATTGCTGGGAGGGCATTGGAGAGGAAAAAGTTAAAAAAATGATTCGGGGTATAACAAAAGTTATCGCGGATTTGGGCATCCCTGCACATGCTGTAGAAGTAATCATTCATGAAATTCCCAAAACGCACTGGGGCATCGGTGGTGAGCCAGCTTCAGAAAAACTCAAAGACGTATCACCACCCAGGTAGCGGTTAACCTTTGTGCCTTCTCCTAGACCAGACGTTGTTCCATTGTCCATATCCACATTTTGTGCGACAATAGTCTGAGTCGCCATTGGCTTTGTCGCTATAATGGCTGTGATATTTGCCGTCATCCACCTGATAAGGCGCAGGTCTAAATTGAGCTAAAACCTACGGATTGTGCAGTTTTCCAGTAACTTTTAAGCGCTAAGAGTCCTTTTCCCAGCTTCCTGGTCATGTACAACGAAGTTAACAATACGATGAACTGTAAAATGCCTTGGTAAAAGGGCGAAGGAATATCGTGAGGCACTACGCAACTAGCTAGGCACAGGTTAACGGCGCACCTTCGTTTGGTATATTGACAATAGCGTAGCCAGAGAATAGACTGACATTATAAGGTATTATGAAACAGCGAGCTCATGCTTGGGTAGCTCTTCGAGCCCTGAAGTTAGTTAGCGACTCAAATAAGGCAGCGAAACTGATTGAGTTGCTTTCTTACTATGTGTCTGATGTCTGGGAGGGTGCCTGGCTGCCTGACACCCTTATTGTTGATATGCAGTACGGGCACATCTTCAAGATGGACAGTGACCCGCAGAGATTAGGCCGTGACATCTCTCAAGAACAATGGATGAAAGTGCCGTATAGTCAACTTAAGGAGAAACTCAAGGGCCAACGTCTCTGCCTGGAATATGCCAAAGACTCCCCGGTGCTGAAGGAGCCGTACAAGTCGCACCCCACCGACGGTGGGCATCTGCCCAATCGGGTAATCGCTATAAGCCAAACAATTGCGGATATGCTAAAAATGAGCGATTATCCATTGATCTTCTATGCAAGGGGTAAGA
>DATBWO010000221.1:0-3517 GCA_036514775.1 Dehalococcoidia bacterium
CACTTGTTCGTCCTGGTCTGCAACGTGAACATTTCTAAGCAAAAGTCTTGACAATTGGATACACTGGGTATATCATCCCTCTTAATACTTGGGTATACCCGCTTTGAATAGTGGGTATATGGAGTAAGCAAAATGAAGAGCTTTCTTCAAAACCGCTGGGTATGGTTCACCGCAAGGTTGCTCCTGGGGGGACTATTCCTGCTTACCGGCATCGCCAAGATAACCGACATCCCCTACTTTATCGATGAGGTTAATGGATACGGGCTCTTACCTGCCGGTCTTGCCACGCTCGCCGGCTGGGTGATACCCTTCACAGAACTTTTTATCGGCAGCGCCCTGATACTCGGGGTTTTCGTGCGTCTCATGGCGATACTTATCCCACCTATGGCAGTTATCTTCGGAGCCGCCGGCATCTATGCCATCGTGGTTGGCGGCGGAATAAGATGCGGCTGTTTTGGTTCACTCATTCCACTTACCCATCAACAGTCCCTTACCATCGATATTATCATGCTCCTGGTGTCCCTGGTGCTGGTTACGCAGAAAGGGAAGGAATTCCTGACCCTGGGACAGGTGATTGAAAGAATCAAACCACACTGGCGCGACAAAACACTGCTGTGGTTCGATGTGACCGAGGTTGTGGCTGTATTGCTGGTCGCGGCAGTTGTTGCAGGAATCGCTTTCGGAATAAAAGACATACGCACCCAAGACGCTACAAAAGTGGGAAATCTGAATATTCCTTCGCCTCTCGCAGGGCAGAGTGAGAAATACTTTGTTAAGACTATTTCATAATCTATCCAGGTATTCAGGCCTTGCAGAGTTTGTGTTATAGTTGTTTGATGTCATGAAGGAGGGCGTATTTATGAAAAGGCCTATCATTCTGGGGATGGTCGCAGCATTGGCGCTGTTAGTGCTATCCTCGTGTTCCGGGAATAAGGGCGAAGTTGCTCCGGTCGCTTCCACTCCTCCTGCTCCGGCTGTTTCCCCTCCTCTTCCGGAGTCCGAGGCAGCTCCCAGTGTGGGTATCACGGTAGGCAAACTGGCGCCCGACTTCCAGCTTAATGACATGGAAGGGAAGCAGGTCTCTCTACGCGATTTTCGGGGTAAGGTGGTACTGCTCAACTTTTGGGCAACCTGGTGACCGTATTGCCGGGCAGAAAGGTCCTTTCTGCAGAAACAGTACGATGAGGAAGAGAGTAAAGGTCTGGTTGTCCTTACCATTGATTTAATCGGCTCCAAACCGGCAGAAACGGCGGAGAATCTGGCTGATTTTATGAAAACAAATAACTATACTTTTCCAGTCCTTCTTGGTCCGAGCCGGGAGACGATTAAACTTTATGGCCTTACTGGTACTCCCACCAATTACCTGATTGACAAAGATGGTATCATTAAGGAAAGAAGAGTGGGCGGTTGGGCCGACGAAGCCGCATTTGAGGAAAGCCTGAGCAAGGTATTGCCTAAATAGTGTGCCAGTTGGCGTTCGTTTTCTTCTTAATCTATCCTAGGGAATGTCTGAAGATGCTAAAATATCATCAATTCTTTATATCTAAGGGGTTGACTTTCTAATGGTCTGTATGAAATAATTCAGGGGGATGCTCTTTAAGCATTCCATTTTGTTTTAGCCAGAGCAGACTTTATTAATAAATTGATGGCGATGAAAAAACAAGGAGGAGGGTATCGATGAAAAAATTCGCTTGGGTACTAGGGACAATTTTGCTGGCGCTGACAGTATTGGTTGTAAGCTGTGCCAAGCCGGCACCTGCGACGACACCGGCAACAACTACGCCGGCAGAGGCGCCGAATGTGACTTCGGTTCAGGGGACACTGGGTGAGGTAGATGCTGGGGAATCGACTGTAACCGTACAGACTGGGCAAGGGGAAAAGTCTTTCAAGGTTACGGCGGACACTTCACTCACATTGATGGGGCAGACATGCTCCCTGGCCCAACTGGAAGAACTGCAAGCCAGTGGTCAGGATTTCGATTGCACGGCGGTATATGATGATGAAGGTAATCTGGCTGCCTTAAATGTTTACAAGATATCACAGCCGGCATCATCCAGAGGAACTATCAGTGATGTTAATATTACGGATTCTACTATAACGGTGAAAACCGGCTCGGGTGACGTGGTTTATGATGTCGACCCGGCTACAGGGCTTATCATTGGTGGTGTAGCCTGCAGCCTGGCATTGCTAGACGAACTGCTCGCAGCCGGCGCTGAGCTACCCTGCACCGTCATCTATGATACTGATGAAAAGGGAACTGCGAGGTATATCGATATCGCCAATCCACCGAATCTCACTCAGAGCGTCGGTACCATCACTACTGTCGATATCGAGAAGTCAACAGTGACTATTATGACTGACAAAGGCGAACGTACCTTCGAGGTCGATGCCAAGACAGGGCAATTCCTGAATGGCGAGGTTTGCAGCCTGGAGGACGTAGAACAGGCTACCGAATTGGGCGATTCCCTGGGGAGCTGCAAGGTTATCTACTACACGGATAAAGATGGCAAACTGGTCTACATCGATATTAGCCAGTCAATTCCAACGCCATAAGCCTATAATTCGTGGGGCGGTGGGGTGGAAGTGTTTCAGCTTTAACGGTGTTCTCTAGGGCGAAGCCCTAGAGAACACTTGTTAGGTTTGTGAGACCATTGTTTTCACTAATGCGCCGCTTCATTTGCTAGTGGTTGATGTTTCGGTAATCGGTAAGGTGGGTGGACAATGCAGGTATCAGTCCTTGTCGCCTTTGGTTATGGGGTATTGTCTTTCCTCTCGCCCTGCGTTTTGCCCCTGATACCGGTATATCTGGGCAGCCTGGTCGGCCCTGATATTTTTGAGGACAGCGCCAAGCGTAAGCGCCTCCCCATTTTCCTGCATGCGTTGAGCTTTGTTATCGGTTTTTCCGTCATCTTTACTCTCTGGGGGGCTGGTTCCGGGCTGCTTGGTGCCGTCTTGCTTACTCACCTGACTGTCGCTCGCCAGATTGCTGGCATCCTGCTCATCGTGTTTGGAGCGGTCATGCTGGCGGCTCTGAAAATACCCTGGCTCCACTATGAAAGGCGGCTCAACGCCAACCTGCCGACTCGCACAAGCTACTTGCGTTCTTTCCTGATAGGGGCGGTTTTCCCGGTCGCCTGGATACCCTGCACCAGCCCGGTGCTCGGTGGCATCCTCCTGCTGGCTGGCACCTCGCAGACAGCCTGGCAGGGGGCTTATCTGCTGGCTATTTATTCTCTGGGCCTGGGGCTGCCATTTCTAGCGTTGGCTATTGCCTTTGACTTTCTGTCCCCGCTATTAAAAAATATCCGCCGTTTTTCCACCTGGATATCTGTTGTCAGCGGTGTGCTGCTTATCGCTTTGGGAATACTTGTCTTGACTGATAACATAGGTTGGTTTTTAGGTTTTATCCAGAGCTAAATCGAACTGAAGGAGTGACTTGAATGGGCAGGGCGATAAAGACAACGCTACTGATCACGGCTTTGATGCTCGTATTGAGTGGGTGTCAGACATCTACACC
>DATBWO010000222.1:0-9068 GCA_036514775.1 Dehalococcoidia bacterium
GCCATTACCGCAATCATCTCGCTAAGACAAAAGGACAAAGCCAAGCTCTGTCTATCAAGATTCATATCGTCTAGTCCTCCATTCCAATCTTGGCCTCAACGGGCCTCCATAGCCTCCATAATAGTCTCCCCGCAAAATCCCATCGTCTATGGCAGAGAAGGAGAGCGCACTGTCAACACGAAACTGGTCACTAAAGTGCGCTCCAAAGCCAATGATGGAAATGCTGAATGTACCTGCGTTTAGAAGGTCTCCCGGCAATCGACAGGTGCTTATATACCGCCCACATCGCAACGGCTTACCATAGTAATTTCGCTCAGTATTGCTTAGAGAACCGAAAAGGTCGTTGACCTCTGAGTCAAACAATACCAGCGAGAAGCCGGCCTGCGCGCCATCCTCTATTACTTCAAAGTCGATTTCGACAAATGCTCCTTGCGACATCTTAACCGATGAGGTCTGGCTCCCGTCAAGACTTTTCAGTGTCACTGAATTCAGCTTGAATGAGCAGTTCCCCGGCCTTTGATGGGCAGGCCAGGACACCTGACCTGACGTGACCTTGGCGGTTCCCAGGTAGTGTTGCACTACCTCATGGGTACTACCTTCCAACTCTATTACACCTTGATTGAGGAGTATGGCCCTGGGACATAGCGTTTTCACCGCAGTCATATTGTGGCTGACAAATAGAATAGTCCGTCCTGACTTGACTACATCATCCATCTTCCCCAGACACTTCTTCTGAAATGAGGCATCGCCGACAGCCAGCACCTCATCCACTATCAAGATCTCTGGCTCGATGTGGGCAGCGATGGCAAAGGCTAGTCGAACATACATGCCGCTGGAGTAGCGCTTCACAGGCGTGTCCAGGAACTTCTCCACACCTGAGAATTCTACTATCTCATCGAACTTCTGCTTGACTTCAGCCCTCTTCATTCCCAGCACAGCGCCATTGAGATAGATGTTCTCCCTGCCGGTCAGCTCGGCGTGGAAACCTGCGCCTACCTCTAGAAGAGAGCCAACACGGCCATGAATTTCAGCATAGCCTTCGGTAGGTGTGGTGATACGAGAGAGGATTTTCAACAAGGTGCTCTTGCCGGCTCCATTGCTGCCTATGATTGCTATGGCTTCGCTGTGCTTGACCTCGAAAGAGACATTTTTGAGGGCCCAGATGGTGTCTGGATGACCAAGGACGGAGGACGGATGACCGGAGACTACTGTCTTCTGTCTCCTGTCTCCTGCCTGCTTCAGCCTGCGGAATGGCAAAGCCATGGCGTTGGTCAGGCTCTCGCGCAGGGTTTTATAGCCCACAATCTGACCGATGCGGTAGAGCTTGCCCAGGTTTTCCACTCGAACAGCAACGTCGTTCATGATTCTCACACCACATCTGCAAATGACTTCTCGCGGCGCCGGAAGTAGAAGGCACCTGAAATCAATACAACTATGATGATTGCCACAGATGCGAAAATTAGATAGCTGGGCGGTTTGGTGCCCAGAATAGCCCAGCGGAAGCCTTCTATTATCCCGGACATGGGGTTTATCAATCCATACGCAGCCTGAAAGCGCTCAGGCACGAATGTACTGGAGTAGATTACCGGCGAGGCGAATAATAGGAGCCCAATTAAAAACGGGACTGCGTTGGACACGTCTCGATATTCTACGTTTATGGCCGAAAGCCACAGCCCTACGCCCAGGGCAAGCATCAGTTCCAGAAGCAGGAACACGAGTATCCAGAGCATTGTTACATGGGGGTAATATCCAAAGTAGAGCATCAGGCCAAATAGCACAACAAAAGCGATTGCGAAATCTACCAGGGGGGATAGTATGCTCGAGAGCGGCATAAGCAGCCTGGGGAAATAGACCTTCTGGACAAGATTAGCATCCTGAACCAGACTGTTGCTAGCTCTGGTCACCCCATTGGCAAACAATGTCCAAGGCAGCAAAGCGGCGTAGCTAAATAGAGGATATGGGATTCCCTCAGAGGGAACCTTAGCCAGCGTGCCGAAGAATAGGCTGAATATTATCATCGTAAAGAAGGGCTGGATGACAGCCCAGGCGAAACCTAGCAACGCTTGTTTGTAGCGTACCTTGATATCGCGCCACGTAAAGAAGTAAAGCAACTCGCGATATGCCCACAATTCGCGCAGATTGATAGGTACCCAGCCCTTCAAAGGGCGGATTACCGTCACAGGCGCTACAGGAGCGGAGACTTTGCTTACCTTGTTTACACTATCGGTCATGCAACTTCTGTTAAATCTGGGTAGAAGGCAATCCTCTATCTGCTATCGCACCTAATTACTTATTATAATAGTCCCATTGCACCTTGTTGGCAAGCTATGGCAATGCGACTTAGAGCCACTATGGCGAAACAAGCAATATAATACTCCGTCTGATACTATAGTAGATAGAGGCATTGCACCGCACCGGTTGGCGAAAAGCATTTAAATTCAACAGCGGGTAATGATATCTAGGATTGAAGTAAACTTCCTTGCCATCTCACGGTGGCTGTATTTACTGGTCTCAGCTTCATCGCCAGCATAGCTTACAGCGCCGGTTGATTTGTATTCTTGATACAGTCGTAGCAGCACAGCCTTTACATCTTCCTCAGTTTGTGCGGAGACACCGGCTTTGGTCTCATTCAGTAACTGGTCAACCACGTCGGGGAAGCCACCGACAACGAGGGCAGGTCTTCTGGCTGCCAAGTATTCAAAGACTTTGCCTGAATAGGCTCCTCTTTGTTTGGGGTCATTCCACTTTAGCAACAAAAGTAACTGCGACTCCCTTTGCTTATTCAGGGCAATTTCCCTGGGCACCACGCCGAACTGTCGAACTATGTCTGTTAGTCCATAACGTTCTGCATGCTTAGCTATCCAGCCTAACTCAATTCCGTAGAATCTCACTTCTAAATCGCCGCCGTCTATGCTGCCTTCAGTAATCAAGTCACACAAAGCAGCAAAAAGGGGCTCCGGGCTCTGTTTGCCGGGGTAGAGGTTGCCCGTGTAGGTGATGGTGAATTTGTCGGTTAACTTTCCCGGGGTGATGTTTACCTCCGTCGGGTCAAATCCGTTGGGAATGCTATGCACAGTCTTTTGCTTGTGGAGGCTACGCAAATCATCCGCCGCAGGCTGGGATACTGTCACCAGTGCGTCAGCCGCAGATAGCGTATTTAGCTCCAACCTTCTCTCGATAACCTTACGTATGAGACCGTATAGGTAGTAGTAGTTTTGCGTCCACAGGTCTTGGAAATCGGCGACCCAGGGGATTTTGAATTCGTCTTTCAACCTTTTGGCGATTATATGGCTGGTCACAGGGGGTGAAGAGCTGATCATTGCCTTTATGTTTTGCTGTCGCAAGATATCCGCGCCGGCTTCGACGGCAAAGCACTGCCAGCCCTTTTGCGGGTCGGGATAGGCAATAATTCCCCCGATAGCTGCCAGTATGAAGTCCAAAGGAGACCTTTCTGACCTTACGTTTAGCTTATTCTTAACTTGAGCTATGAGAGGACTTTGAGAATCAAGCTTGAGTAATTTTTTCCCGAAACCGAGGGAATCATGGGATTGTGTCTCGACAACTTTAAAGTGCGGGTCGGGCTTGCCAGGCAAGGCTGCTGTCAAAATTACTGCCTCCCACCCGAATTCCGGTAGATACCGGGCGAGACCCAACGGGCGCAGACTAGCTACAGTGGGACGAGGCGGGAAGTGATATGTTATAATAAGAACCTTTTTCATAATCGGCTGCTCAAAGAATATCCTCGGTTAATTCCATCACCGATAAGCGAGAGGTATTCATTATCATTTCTCAACCAGGCTGGTATACAATTTTATATATTCCCCGGTGATTTTATCCCAGTTAAACTTTCGCTCAACAAATATTCTGGCGTTTTCCCCTAATTTTTCTCTTAATTCTGCGTTGGCGAGTAATCTACACAATTCTTCTGCCAGTTGCCCTACGTCTCCTGCTTTAATCAAGATTCCTGTTTTATCTGTTGTGATGATTTCCCTTGTACCGCCGACATCTGTGGCTATTATGGGAAGGCCGATGCTGGCGGCTTCCATAACTGACGTTGGCAATCCTTCGGAATAGGAAGGATTGACGAAAATATCTGTGGCGCTGAGCACATCAATGACTTCATCTTGATTTCTCTGGCCCAAGAAAAGGATGCTACCATGACAGTCAGTTTGCTGAGCCAAGTTTTCCAATTCAGCTCTATAAGGGCCATCACCAACAATTAATAGTTTTACCTCAGGGGCAGTATCTTTTATTCTGGAGAAAGCAGAAATCAAATCCTGCACTCCCTTAGCATAAATCAAGCGACCGACAAAGGTAATTACGATGGCGTCTTTGCTGATGCCTGCTTTCTGTCTGTAATTTGTGTCTTCTTTTTTCTTAAAAATGGTGGTGTCAATACCATCGTGGACTAGCTGTATATTGGTAGCTCCCAAGTGCTTTAAAAATTCACAGGCAGCCTCAGATACCCCTATATTTCTTCTGGCTGCTCTCACTATCAGGGCTCCTATACTGTGGTCGTAAGCCCGGCTAATTAAATCTATGACTTTGTTTGAGATGATGCTGTGTCTTGCTCCATACTCTGTATGCATTAAAGGAGCCCTGTTTAATTTAGCAAAGATCAAGCCCAAGAACGAAGTAATGAAGAATCTGGTCTGGGTATGTATGACATCGTAATTTTTGCGTAGAAGCCTTCGCAGAATTTTGAAGCTCGTCAGGCAGGGCTTGGGAATAGGATATGTAGAGTTCAGGGCATTCCAGCAAGGGAGACGATAGATATGCATACTGTCCAGTTCCTCATAAGCGAGTACCTTCTCCGTGTTACACGTGAGGATATCTATTTCATAACCATTTTGCACAAGTCTTCGTGATAATTCATACACAATCTTCTCATAGCCACCGACATGAGGATAAAAATAGGCAGCGAAGATAAGTATCCTTTTCATCATGATTTTTCAAAGCGAGGCCTGATTACCTCAAGGGGAATATAGGGCTTAGAATAATATCGTTTTGCCTTATATACCGGGCATTGGCCTTTGATTTCAAGTCTCTGCTTACCTTCTCTTAACCTCGCCTATGAGTTTTCGTACCAACAGCTTCACGGTCTTCCAGCTATCTCTGAGGACAGAGAGGCTAGATGTCCTGCCTTCCCAGTTGCAGCTTATTGGAACTTCAGCAATCGCTAGCTTATTTCTTGCCGCCTCGTAAATCATCTCAGTCTCTATCTCAAATCCTTGTGAAATCAAGTTAAGCCGGTGCCAATTTCCCCTGGTTATTGCTTTAAAGCCACTCTCAGCATCTGTCACCTTAATCCATTTTATAGGACATTTAAAGAAAGTTACTAGCGGTAAGGAAAAGGAAATAATAATGGAGGTGATAAAAGAGGCTAAGTGATTAGCAACTCTCCTTGGCCAATAGAAACCGGAGGCTTCTGAACCATGAAAATTCCTTGAGCCAATAATTAGGTCAGCTTTATTTTGAAGGATAGGGACGATTACGCTTGGTATATCTTCTGGATAATGAGCACCATCGCCATCGAGGAATACAAATATATCCCCGGTAGCAGAGCCGACTCCACTTTTCATAGCCGCACCTTTTCCTAAGCTTCTAGCATGGGAAACTGTCGTCACACTACTACTCCTAGCAATGTCCTTGGTATTGTCCTTCGAACCATCATCGACAACGATTATCTCATACTCGTATGCAGAGAGGCTTTCTTTAATCCTGGAGATAAGACTACCGATGGAGTTTGCTTCATCTCTTGCTGGTATGATGACACTCAGCTTTTCATTCAATGAGTTCGCTCCTAGCAACCTGCTAGCCAGTCTTTGATTTCCTCTATACTTAACCTCTCTCCAGTTTGAGAACTTGCGCTCTTCAAATTCGAAACAACATTTGTTTCAAAAGGGGAGAATAGTTTTTCATGCACTTTCTCTCCTTCCCGCAATCCAGCGATTTCCAGCCTGGTTTTCTTATTTCCATACAACTCAATTATGGCCTTTGCCAAATCTTCTAGCGTAGCTATTTTTTGAAATGGAACATATATTTTCCCGCTTTCACCTCGTTCGATAATTTCAATAATGAAGTCAGCTAGAGCTTTTACATTGATAAAGAACCTGGTCATTTCCAAACTGGTAACCGTTATTTTATTACTTTGCTTTATTTGGTGTCTCCACTTTTCTATTACGCTACCGCTTGAGCCAAAGATATTACCACTTCTTACGACCATATATCTTCGATTTGCATCTTTTCGAGACTGTTCCACGATTAGCTTTTCTAGCAGGAGTTTAGTTGCACCATAGCATCCGGTAGCTTCTATAGCTTTGTCTGTTGACATTCCTATAAAGGTATCCCCTGTAAATAGCTTTAGCAAATTCATCGCTGCAATAGTATTGATAGCAATAGCCTCGGACGGATATAACTCACAGAAATCAACGTGTTTCATTGCCGCTAAGTGTATTACAGTATCAACTCCTCTCATGGCATATTTTAATGTATCAATTTCGCGTATGTCACCTATAATAGGCTTTAATCTATCACTATCACAATACACTATTGTTTCTGTCGTATCGTTTTCGTCCCTGGAAAGTGCTATGACTTCGATGTCACTATATTTGCTTAGTAGCCCTTTTATCAGATGCCTGCCCAAAAAGCCGCCGCCGCCGGTTATTAAGACTTTATCCATTTGCTCCTCCAGTCATCATAATATTCGCATTTAGAACCTTAATCACTTACTTCACAGGTACCGATTTTGCCAGATTGCGGGGTTTGTCAGGGTCACATCCTCGACTGACAGCGAATAGTAAACTGTCCCACTTTGCCATGCGCCCACGCCTACAGCAAACAGCCCTTTATCTTGCATAATACCTAGAATAATAAGCCATAGCATAATTCATTGCAAGCCCTGAGTTTGTTAAGCTATACTAGGCTAACCTTTCTGGAGGATAACGTCATGAAAGTTCTGGTTACTGGCGGTGCTGGTTTCATTGGCTCACATCTGGTTGACGCATTGATACAGCGGGGTTATCAGGTGGTTGTAGTAGACAACCTATCCACTGGTCGCGTTGAAAACATTAACCCGGCAGCAACATTTTACCGGACGGATATTTGCAGCCCCGAATTGGAGAGGATATTCGAGAAGGAAAGCCCGGAGCTAGTTAATCATCAAGCGGCTCAAACAGTGATTCAGAAATCAAGAGAGGACCCTGTCTTCGATGCGCAGCAGAATATCTTGGGCAGCTTAAACCTCATTCTTCAATGTCTGCGCTTTGGAGTGAAGAGGATTGTCTACGCTTCCTCTGGAGGAGCGATATACGGTGAACCAGAATATCGCCCTGTGGACGAAAGCCATCCGGTGCATCCGATTTCCTACTATGGAATCTCCAAACACACTGCGGAGCATTATCTTCGTCTGGCTCATCTGGAACACACGCTGAGCTATGTAGTGCTCAGGTACTCCAACGTTTATGGTCCGAGACAAAATCCTAAAGGTGAAGCCGGAGTAGTAGCTATCTTCACTGGTCAAATGTTGCAGGGAGAGCGTCCTACTATATTCGGCAAAGGGGACAAAACCCGCGACTACGTCCATGTAGCTGACGTGGTGATGGCTAATCTTCTAGCAATGGAAAAAAGCGGAACCGGCATCTATAATATTGGCACTGGGGTGGAGACGTCGGACCAGGAGATGTTCGAGCTTTTGGCCGAATTAACAGGGTATCAGGGTAGTCCTCGCTATACACCGGGGCGGGAGGGGGAGATCTATAGGATTAGCCTTGATTGCTGCAAAGCCCAAAAGGAACTCGGCTGGCAACCTCGATTCTTGCTCAGAGAAGGGTTAAGGGACACAGTCAACTATTATCGAAGCGTATTAGGGAAATAAGTATAGAAGAAGCTAGCTTTCAGGTTGTTGGCTTGATGCCCTTAACTCTATAGTATGTCTTGGACACCGCACAAAAAAACTATTGGCAATTTCCTTAATGAAAATTTAGCAATGTAATCATATAATGGTATAATAAGTATTATAAGGCGAATATGGGGTATGAAGATAATACCTAGTTTAAGGAGATGCCACTACGTGGCAAAAGTTAGCATCTTTTTGATTACGGCAGCCTTAATTGCCGGGATGGTAGGCTGTGGCCCTGTCCAGTATAACCTCACCATATTCAGCACCGAAGGCGGCACAGTAACCACCCCTGGCGCGGGGACTTTTACCTATGACGCAGGAACGGTAGTCGACCTGGTGGCCGAGGCTGACTGGGGTTACCAATTTGTCAATTGGATTGGCAATGCGAGTGTCATCGCCGATGTTAATGCTGCCGCAACCAACATCACCATGAACGGAGACTGTGCTATCACTGCTAACTTTACCCCAGAAGAAATCCCAGAAAATCTAGAAATACGAACTTGGTATGATTTGGATGCCGTCAGAGATAATCTGGGCGGCAACCACACTCTGATGAACGACCTTGACTCCACCACTGCCGGTTATGAGGAGCTGGCGGGCCCGACAGCCAATCTGGGAAAGGGCTGGCAGCCAATTGGAATCCCTAACTATGACTTGATTGGCCTCTCGGGCAGTTTCGATGGGCAAGGACATGAGATACGTGACCTATTTATAAACCGCCCTGACGAGATATATGTCGGGCTTTTTGGTATTGTTGATGAGGGGGGGCGCATCGAAAATATCGGCGTGGTGACTGCCAATGTGACTGGCGTCGAGATGGTTGGCGGTCTGGTGGGATATAATCATCGAGGCACTGTGAACAACTGCTATGCGATGGGCAGTGTGAATGGCAATGAGTGGGTTGGCGGGCTGGTGGGAAGTAATTATGGCACTGTAAGCAACTCTTATTACAGCGGCAGCGTGACTAGCGATGAGAATGTTGTTGGTGGTCTGGTAGGATATAATGATAACCAGGGCACTGTGAGCAACTCCTATGCCACCAGCAGCGTGACTGGCAATCGGAATGTTGGCGGTCTGGTGGGACATAATCACGGCACTGTGAGCAACTCCTATGCCACCGGCACCGTGGTTGGCAATGAGTGGGTAGGCGGTCTGTTGGGAACTAACG
>DATBWO010000223.1:0-4698 GCA_036514775.1 Dehalococcoidia bacterium
TTGATAGCATCATCATAACGCCCTAGCACATAGAGATTTTGTGGTAGCTTGTAGCCGAATATATAGGTCTTCCCAAGAGGATTATCAACTTCACCAAGTATTTCAGTACCCCCATAAGCATTTACAAGCTGGCGAACAAGATACGTCTTCCCAGAGCCGCTAGTGCCTCGGATATTATAGATCATGGAAAAATCGCTAAGCGCCAATATTCCAAAAAACAACAGGAGGAGCTAGCCGTTCTCGATTCTGACATAACCATTTCCAAGCTTTGAGATCATAATAGGGATTACATGGAAAGGAGCACGGGTATTCTATAGCATCACGATAGGAGTAACCTTCATCGATTATCTCTGCCCCTGGAACCTTTTTACCCATTGCAGATATAGAACGACTAAACCCCAAATGCACAATCAACTTAGCTCTGCCTTGTAACCCCGCATTCACACCGGCAGCAATAGTGCCTGTAGAAGCCGAAACTACCCATGTGCCCCCGAACAGATTGGCGGGAGTGAATGCCACTTCTTGCTGCGTGGCTAGTATGCTTTCGGCTAGAGCTAAACCATTAGGCAACATACATCCTCGACCTTCAGTCAGCGAACTTAGTAACTTCCGTGCTCGATAATATAGAATAGCCGAACGCCCAGGCTGCAGCGATATTAAATTAGCGCCTAGTTCAGCCGCTCTTAGTTGGCTCTCATGCGGCTCTGACCCCGGATAGAACACATAGCAAGGCAGCCGTAGCTTTTGACAAAGGAAGGCAGCTGCCCATCCTCCTTTAGAATGGAAAGTATCAAGAACCCCAACCTCACAGTGTAAAGGAGCTAAATGTTCCGCTAATCCCCGGATTTTACTAAAAGGAGGACCTTCAGGGCAGCATAGGTCTTCCCGTTTAACCCAAATATCCTCATATTGTTCCCAGGGAGTACTAATTATTAGATTCATCAATCAGTCTAAAGTCTATCTCCGTATTTTTGAAATAACGATGCTCTACAGAATTCTTCCCAGGCAATAACAGATAATATGCAGCTCGTCTTCTATGAGCAGCCTTTACGATAGAATACCCATATTGCTCAAACAATTTAGTAGAGTATGCCTCAGTGTAACTTTCTAGATCCTGTATTGGGAGGCCAAAGAGAGCAGAATACTTTCTATAATGAATCATAAGGTATGATGGTGCCGTATCTGTTAATAGAACTGCCAGAGGCTTAGTTGAAAATATATGACGAAAGTGTTTATCATACTTCCCAAAAACTTTAGAGGGAGTAAATATATAATCCAGAGTATAAATATCTGCTTGTTGTTCTAACATAGCCAAGAAGGCATCTTGGTGATACACCGCAGCGTTAGGGAAAGCTAATTTGAGATGTCGAGCTAATTCGTCCTCAATTTCATAAATTGTATGCCTAGCTGGTTTGACAGTTTCTTGTAACAATAAACTCGATAGACCAACCCCGCCAAAATACTCTATAACCGAACAGCCTTTTGGCAGAAAGCCACACAACCAATAGATACTAGAAACCTTATCTGATATCCAAGAGGCTGATTTCACGACATGACTATCAAATGTTTTTCTGCGTAATGGAATATCGGTTTGCAGCCTGTAAGGAGTATAGATAGGGAGTTCCCACTTTTGACATAATATGGCTTTCATTCTATGAGCCTCAACTCAGCTAAATTGCTCCTAATGACATCAGGAGTATGCTTGTAGCAGGTTAGATTATAAATCCTATCTAATCCTACTTCATATGGCTGACTGGGAGGAAATTGTACAGGAGGTTCTATCAGCTCAAGAATCTCATTCGGGGAGATATCTGTATTGTTGACAGCCGCGTGCAAAAACTCCTTGCACCATTCAAAAGCGCACCTTATTTCCATAAGTTTCAAACTCGCAGAAAAATGGCGAAATTCTATCGTTCCATTATTCTCCCATAAAGATCTCATATTGACTGCACAGCGCCTTTGAAGATATTTTAGAGGTTGACCAGTTTTCTTACTAAATCGCTGAAAATGGGCTATATAGAACTCTTCAGTGGTTACAGCTTTATTCATATTTGAAAGCTGTTCCAAATTAAAATTATCAAGATTCCTAAGACGATACCCCCTATACCACTTTTTACCTCCTTCAGAATCTGGGCACGAAATCGTATTCGTAATTTTACATGCCATTGGCACATGCAAGTACACATAATTGGCTATCCTTTTCAGAGCAGCTAAATCATCCCTTAAGCCAGGGACTCCTATATGTATATGTAGAGCACAAGTAAAATTAATTGTAGGGACAGGGTTAAGACAATTATAAATTTCCCCGATTAGAGCTACCTGTTCCGACAAAGTTTTTGTAGGCCGAGTATTGATCTCTCCACCATAAGGCCAGTATCTTCCTCCAGGAGATTGAGCTACACCATTTGAATTAACAATAGTTCTCTCTTTAGTATTCCACAAACAACCGTAAGGCAACTTTTGACCGTACAAAACATCTGCCAATTCCAATTCAGCACCATAAGTAAATTCTTTCAATGCGTACATGAACATCCTGCTCCACAGCCAAGGAGGGGGTGGGCAAGTGTTGGGTCACGTAATACCTCCTCTAATAAGGGCAATCCCCAAAGCTCTGCGTCAGTTTTCAACCCTGGATTTTTACCTCTAGTGTTGGCAGACTCTGGGCGTGGGCAACTTTCTGCCATTCCCCAATCCTTTTCTCGCTCAGCTAGCGGGATGACATCCAATCTAATTTCCCTATAATCCTTATATTGAAGTGCCTTTGCTGAAAGCAAAGTTTCATTGCGGCAGGATTGTGTACCTGTCTCAGCGCAGTACAAGCACCCCTTCCTATAACAGCCTGGAAGCGCAATAAATCGTTCCCCAGGTGCGGGACGATAGTGTACGGGAACAGCGGGGCCATGACATTGGTCACTGGTAACATACCACGGCCCCATACTGGCACCGCTCATCCCATTGTTATAGTATTCATAGCAGGTTGACATGGTAATATTCAACTGACGAGTTAGTGCTAAAACTTCATCAAGCCAGGCTTTACGAAGATCCTGGCGGACATAACATTGGTGACCAAAATGCTCCGTAAATACAGACTCAAATTCATCCACACCATCTAACTTAGCCGACCGTAGCTTTTCAATCATGAGTTTCTTTTCAGAGGGACTGATTTCCACAAACTTGATAATAACGTGGTTAGCTCCTGCGCCCGCCAATATCTTTACAAGTTCCAGTAGTTCTTCCAAAGTAGTGATACCTGGGAGTACTGGGTTCACCTGGAAGCTTGTGTAAATCCCCAAGGCAGCAAAGCGTTCGATAGTCTTAAGAAGCTCGTCAATCTTAAAGATCCCTGGACTCAAACGGCGTAAGTCCTCTGGGTTTGACGTATTAATACTCCATTGCATGTAGCTGTAGGGATTAGCCAGCAGAGCCTCCTCCACCCAAGCTGGAGGGATACGGCGGCTAAGGTAAAAGATAGGGACATTATGCTTCATGAAGACACGAGTCAGCCGCTCTGTAATATGGTATTGACTCTCAAGAGGCTCTTGGAAGGCCTCCGTATAACTACTCATATAGGCTGCGCCCGTCACCATCATCTTGGCTAGCTGTTTATCCATTTGCTCTGGATAGTCAGTATTAACCGTGGGGAGCATTGTAGACTTATATCCACGAGTTCCGAAATTGATATAACAAAATTGACAGCCTACATTGCAATAGCCGGAATAAGGCGTTGTAAGCAAGGCTTCTGAATAGCAGGGACGGGGCCGGATATTCTTAGCAACATGCTTTGATTTATACCAACCTCTAGGTGAGGGAGCCGTAGGCCGCTGAACATGCTTTATCCCCGTCGTATCGACAGGTGTCACTTTTAGGGCACCGCCCACTAAACGGTTAAGGGGAATGAATTGAAGGCCAGCATCCTTATCCACAACTAACGGGGCATATCGCTTAAACCGTTCCTGTTTGGCAACTCCCTGTTCAGGTAAAAGATCACGGGAGCCTTCTTCAGCCAAAGCCGATACAAAAGCTTCCCAATTACCCTTAAGACTATCCACTAAGTCTTCGCCACCTTCTATCACCAGATAGATTTGGCCATTATCAGAATGCTCGTATACATTGAAACTAAGTTGAGGCCAAAATGTATTGAGTAAGAAATAAATATCATCGTCATAGAAATCTTCGTTTAAATTCAGTTTGGTAACATTAACTGCTGGCTTGCCCTGCACCTTATCCATAGGTAGTGACCTCCTTAGTAGACATCATATCATAAAGGGCTTTGGACATTTTATCTGCCAAAGTCCCATAACCCTGTAAGGCGTGATAGACTTCCACAGTATCCTTACCCAAAGGATAATGCCCATACCAATGGCTTTTAAACTTGCACAGAATGGTCTCTATCTCTTGGATATTAATGGGACGATCGTACGTTGGCGGTGCTCTACGACCTTCATGGATTTGCAAAAGTTCTTGGCAAACATCTACTACCAATGATAAGGTTTCTGGCATAAAGAGGACATCCATCTCCTGTTGAGCAATAAGTAGTGCCCCCTTAGTTGGCTCAGAGTACATAGAAAGCTCACAGTTAGAAAAATCTATAGGATATTGGGCGCACCGCTCAAGCATATCGGCTACCTTGAAAGCTATCCAAGGGCCAAAAAGTGGCCACTGTTGAACACGCTCCGAGATGTTAGCAAAAGTAAAATC
>DATBWO010000224.1:0-2075 GCA_036514775.1 Dehalococcoidia bacterium
AGCTTCTAAAATATCTGGCACGATATTTTCATTGCCTACCGCCATAATATGGATGCCGTGACATAGTTTTTCTTCCTTTACCGTTTTTATCATTCTAACAGCAATCTCGATTCCTTTCTTAAGTCCCTTGCCCTTCTCAACAGCTGCCAGCTCGTCAATAATAGTCTGGGCAACAATTATACCCGGAACATTATTATTCATATACCGCGCCATGGGGGCAGAGGAGAGGACAATAATACCAGCCAAGATTTTCACGTTAAACTGGGAAGCATATTGCATAAACCGGCGGAGGCTTGCCAGATCAAATATGCCCTGTGTCTGAAAGAATTGTGCCCCGGCAGCTACCTTCTTATCGAATTTTACCAGTTGTGGCTCAATGAAGTCGGCTTCCGGGTGAACAGAGGCACCGATAAAGAATAGTGGAGCAACTTTAAGTTTGTTGCCTCCCATATCGGTTCCTGATTCCAGCGTCCTGATCATCTTCAACAACTGAACAGAATCCAGGTCAAAGACAGGCTTGGCTTCCTTGTGATCCCCCACATCAACCGAATCTCCGGTGAGACAAAGCACGTTCGTAATACCTCTAGAATAAGCCAGAAGAAGGTCAGCCTGCAGCGCCAGACGGTTGCGGTCACGACAAGTAACCTGAAGGATAGGTTCACCGCCGTGTTCCTTTACCAGCATGCAGCCGCCTATCGAGGGAAAACGCATCACGGAACTCTGATGGTCCGTGATGTTGATAGCGTCGACTTTGCCCTTTAGCAGATCTATGTGGTGTATCATTTCCGAAATATCCACGCTTTTAGGAGGTCCGACCTCAGTTGTCACGACAAACTCGCCGGAATTTAGTTTCTCTTCAAACAACGAATTAGCCATCGCCCTCTCCTGCGTTAATGGTAGCTTTACTGGTGATCCTTCTTGGTCTGGGGATGGTGCGGAAATTACGGGGAGGGTAATATCGGCGCATTTTATCCAGCTGCTGCAGTCTCTCCAGACGCTGGTAAATCAAGACCCAGGCGCAGTCCATATCTTTGTTAGCCTCGCATTTGCCGTTTTTGGTGCCCGCACAAGGACCGTTGAGTATGCCTTTAGTACACCTGGTAATAGGGCAGATGCCGGCGGTGTCTTCGAGTCGGCAATCACCGCAGGCAGCGCAACGCTCATCCCAGACCCCTGACTCTTTGGTCATGCCCATGAAAGAGGTATTAACACCGGGCAGTACGGGCAGCTCGGGAAAACGTTCCGCTATGGCTTGCACACCAATGCCGCAACCAAGAGAAAGGATTACATCCTCATCAGTTATTTTTTCAGGGAGCAATTCCAGGAATTCAGGGTCGCACTGTCTTTTTATAGTATATTCGGAGAAGGTATGAGCCCCGTCTCCACTCCTTGCTTGCGCCAGCCGTAATGCATTATGGAGAAAAGAGACCTCGCGCTCACCGCCAGCGTCACAAACTGTCATGCACGTACCGCAACCGAGTATCAATACTCGTCCATAAGGGACAATCATTCGCCTTATTTCTTCCAGGGGTTTTTGTTCTGCGACTATCAACTCTTCACCTCCCCCTTTATTATTGATGCTAAACGGAGAACACTTATCTGTGCAATAAACCTGTCCATTTCTTCTCTGGGGTCTTCAGCGGTAGAACCCGGGGCAAAAACTTGGAGTCGCTCAGGCTCGAGGCCAATCGGCTTGAGTGCTTTCCTGACTCTGGCAACGCGCCGTTGCACCCAGTAGATGGTATTTTCCCGAGCACATTGTTCGCCGCATCCGGCTATGAAAACTCCTTCTGCGCCGGTCTCGAAGGCAGACAGAAGGTGAGTCGCCTCCACCTTAGCTACGCAAAGAACCGGTACAATACTGACGCCAGCCTTCGCCCCCCTCCACAACCTGGCTAGAGTACCGGTGCCAAAGAGTCCGTACTGGCAGCAGAAACCGATGATGAGTGGCTTGTTCTTGGCTTCAGCGACGGACTTGATAGTATGCCCGAGTTCCTCAGTTACTTGGCGCCGGTCAAACGGTTTTCTCAAAACTATCGCCCTGGCGGGACACTCGGCGACGCAGATACCGCAGG
>DATBWO010000225.1:0-2773 GCA_036514775.1 Dehalococcoidia bacterium
CCCGCCCGGTTATGTCTCTCCCAGGCCTGTGTTTCCGCTTGTCCTTCATAAGGATATAACCTGATCCCCCGCCAAAGAAAGTCAGGTTCATCGATAGCATTCAGGGCGCCAAGGTCAGCCAGACTATGCGGCACGACCGTCCAGGCGGCGTTTTTAAAGAACCAGCGTACTCCCAGCCGATCTAATACATCGTAGGCGCCATGCCTGACGGCAAGCGCCGTATGTCCCGTGATTCTAATACCGTTGGCATCGCTTACCAGGTGAAATGCCTCGACTCCCATACCATTCAAGGCTGAGGCAGCGGCGTCAACTGTCAGATATATCGCCGGGCTGGCCGGAGGAGCAGCGGTCACTATGTTCCATGGTTTACCGGACATTTGCTCCAGATAGGTTTCGAGTTCGCTGGCGGCCGTGGCCAGGTAAGGATTGTAGGCGTCTTCCTGAGCGGGATTATAATAGATCCTATTTATTGCACCCCAACCGGCCCAATCGCTGGCTCTCGCAGAAGGTGTTGACTCCAGAGCCATGCCTACTGGGAACGCAATCAGTAATATCATGAACAAGGCAACTGCCCGGCTGAGCAATAACCATCTCCGGTAAAAAGTACCCATTAAGAAATCCTCCTGGGTTGAAGAAGCTCCATCATAAAACTCATCGCCTAACCTCTAAATAATTGTACTAGAAACCAGCAATTAGCCTCAACTCTTACCGATACACAGTATAACCGTGCATTGTGTGAAAGTGAAATAGCCCGTTAGTCGTGCATGACCCGTCCTGCTCGTTCTAGTACTAGGGTAAGGTCAATTCTAACCAAATATTGACCTAAGTATTACCTAGTTCCTACCCACACATAATAGTATTGAAGTGTCTAATAAATTTAGTTTTTCCATCGTGATTTCGATAGTGATCAAAAAGATATGGAATCGTGGTTTGTAGCTAAAACCAAGCCCGCCAAAGAAAGGTACGTGGAGACCTGCCTTTCTGAGAAATGGGGCGTCGCTGTCTTCCTCCCCGTCATTCGTCGCCCCTCGAGTAATAAATCGGCCTTTGAACTGCTGTTTCCTACATATCTTTTCTGCCGTTTCGATACTCAGTCCACTATCTGGCCAGCCATCCGCTGGGTGCCGGGATTGTGTTATTTCCTGGGTGTCAGCCAGCAGCTCGTCCCTGTATCCGATGAGTTGATCGCCGAACTCCGGCAGCGGGTCTCCTGGTGGAACGAGGGAGGATATATACCTCGCTTTACGCCCGGCGAGCGGGTGGTAATTAACAGCGGTCCTCTTTCTGGTGCGGAGGGTATCTTTCAAAGATATTTACCTGCCCGGCAGCGCTGTCAGGTACTTCTCCAAGTATTAGGTCAGCAAAACAAAGTTGAACTTCCGGTGCAAACCCTGAACTCCGAACATCGCTATCGCCGACTGGCCTTAGCCACTTGAGATTCTTGAGGACCTGGCAGGCTGTGTTATCTGACCCTGATCGTACAGGATAATCAGGATACTTATAAAGCGAAAAATCAGGAGCTTGATAATCTTGGCGTAAGCTGAGAGGGCGGAGCATTATTATTATCATAAAATAATAGTCAATAAATATTAATGATAAAAATAAATAAAATAAAATGGCTCCGTTTCGCGTCTGCTCTTCTTCTTCTTTCTTATATTATTCCGGTTAAAAAACATGAATGCGCTGAAAAGCAAACTCTCATCGTGCTCACCTTCGATGACGGCTATAGCTGCTGGCTTTCTACGGTGATGCCCATCCTAGCGCGATATGGTCTCCCTGCTACCGCCTTCATCAATGACCCCGACTGCGTTCATGATAAAACAAGCCCTGAAATCACTTGGAACGACATTCGAGAGCTTCACCACGCCGGGTGGGAAATCGGATGGCACACTGCAGAACATATTAAAGTCACCGCCGCCAATCTGTCTGAGTTGAGTGAAGATTTTCGCCATTCACAGGATTTGTTTAAAGCTCATGGGTTACCGTCGCCGGTTACTTTTGCCTATCCGCGGGGACGGCATGACTGTGCTTCCATGGCGGCCGCCTCCAGGTTTTTTTTAGCTGCCAGGGCGATTCACGCGGGCGTAAATCCTCCACACTATGTACAGAAACACTCTGCCGATTTGGTAGCGATTAATCTTGGCAATGCTTTCCCTTTTACCAACGCCAAAGAGGTGGTGGATAAATGGCGTAACCGGGGTGTGCTTATAATTTTCGCCGCCCATACCGTGGAGCAGATTGCCGACTGGCAATCTCAGCCTGATATGAACGCTAAAGAGTTCCAGCAATTCGCTGAGTTCCTATCTGACGGACGTAAAAAAGGCGATTTTAATGTCGTGACACTTAAAGAAGGCGTTCGGCTTATGACACAGCGTCAGGTCACCTCTTCTTGGAGCATCGGACCGTTCTCGCATATCGATTGGCACTTAACTCATCACGGCTTCGCTGTTCCCCAGCGATGTTTTGACTGGTATCAAACAATTAATCGTTTTAGACAGCATCACTGGCCCAAGGGGTAAATCCACTTGATAAAGTCATAGGCTTTCGAGTGAACACATCTTACTATCTCAACATTAGCTAAAAATACCTCCCCGAACCGGTCTAAAATCTCGTCATGCCAATTTGTTGTCCTATCAAAAGAAAAAAATGAAAATTCTATATCTATGTTATGGTCTACAATCCGGAGTTGTTAAATCGCTCTCCCAAAAATTGCGAGAGCGAAATCATGAAGTGGTAATTGATGATATCGCCTCCCCGATAAGACTGCCTCACA
>DATBWO010000226.1:0-2274 GCA_036514775.1 Dehalococcoidia bacterium
GATAATCAGCTACCGTGCTCCGCGAGACCTGGCAGCTTCGTGCTATTTCTCGCTCGCTGATACCGCAGTCATATTTTAACCGAAGGACTTCTTTGATCTTGCGCACGGACAATCTCCTGTTCGGCATGAATCACCTCCAACAGTGATTCTATGCCTTTGTATTGTCCAGCGCCCTTCCAACCGGGGTGGCCGATTTGCTCCGAAAGGGTGGCCTACTTTACTCCGAAAGCCCGGCCGGTTTGCTCCGAAAGCCTGGCTTTTTTACTCCGAGAAACGCAAGGTTGCCGTAATCCGGATTTTAGGGGCTGATTATTCCCTTACGGATAGCGTATTTAACTAGTTGGGTGCGGTCGTGTGCTCCAAGTTTTTCCATTAAATGAGTCCGATGAGCTTGCACTGTCCTTATACTGATGGCGAGCAATTTAGCAATATCTTTGTTCTGCTTTTCCTCGGCAATATACCTCAGAATTTCTCTTTCACGCTGGGTCAAACCATCGTAGCTGGTTTGCTCCTCCCCATTTCTAACTCGCATCAAGTAATCATCGACCAGCATTCGGGCAATCGATGGATAAAGATGCACATCACCTCGGTGAACTTCTCTTATCGCCGATACTAATTCTCTACTCGTGGTTGTTTTCACCACGTAGCCGGATGCTTTGGCTTCCAGCATCTCTGAGAGGTACTGGTCAGTTTCGTGCATAGTCAGTATCAGTATTTTGACTGATGGATGCTTCTGCTTTATCTGACGGGTGGCGTCCAGGCCATTCAATCCAGGCATGGTAATGTCCATCAATACCACATCAGGTATCAACTGGTTTACACCGGTTACCGCTTCCAGCCCGTCATCAGCTTCGCCAACCACTTCAATATCGGGCACCTTGTCCAGGAGCGAACGGATTCCCTCGCGAAATATACGGTGGTCGTCAGCCAGGAATACTCTAATCTTGCCCATATTTGTTTTCCCCCGCTGTAAGAGGTATGTATATAATCAGGTGGGTACCAAGTCCATGTTGTGAACGAATGTTGAAAGTCCCACCGAGTAGAGCAGCTCTTTCTATCATACCATGTAAGCCAAGATTCTTTTGCCCAGTTTCCCTACTCAAAGCAACATCAACGTCAAAACCCTTCCCATCGTCTTCAATCTGGACGTTGGCCTGGGTTTCACTTAATTGCAGCTTCACACTAACCTGGTTCGCCTGAGCGTGTTTGACTACGTTGGTCAAAGCCTCTTGTATTATCCGGAACAATATCGTTTCTGTGTACGGTGGCAGTTTAACTTTAAGACCGCTAAGTTCAAACTTAAAATTCAGTCCGCGTTTGCCCAGATAATCTTTGGCATACCACTCAATAGCCTTAGCTAATCCTAAATCGTCAAGGGCACTCGGGCGTAGTTCCAGGGCTAAGTTTCGTATACCACCCAGCGTCCGCTCTGCCTGTTCCTTAAGAACTTCTAGTCTTTGTTTTGTGGCACGGTATCTTGCCGGGAGGTTGTCTGCTACATCTTCCAGATGTAGCACCAGAGCAGCTAAGGACTGGCTAGCCTCATCATGCAGCTCTCGGGCAATTCTTCTTCGCTCCTCCTCCTGAGTTGAAATGATTTTCCCCAGAAGCTGTTCTCGGAGTCGGTTCATTTCCTCCAATTTCGAATTGAGAACAATTATCTCTTTGATTCTCTCTTGTACCTTAGTCTCCAAGTCCACATTCCATTTAGCTAACTCTTGTTGAGAAAGCTCCAGATCTCGGGTACGCTGCTCCACTTTCTCTGCCATGTCGTTGAAGATAATGGAGAGAACGCCTATTTCGTCATTCTTGTCACTTCGCATTCTCGCTGCATAATCGCCTTGTGAGAGTCTCTGTGCTGTCTCGGCTAATCCAGATAACGGAGTCAGGATTATCTTCTTAATGGCATGAGCAAGTCCGAGACCTATAATTAGAAGAGTAAGACCACCGAAAGCACCGAAGAATAGGGTCTGTTGCCTTGTCTGGTTCTCCAGCGGAGCCGTATCCAGGCTGATCTGTATAGCTCCCAATAAGGTGATGTCTTGACTATGGCAGGTCTGACATTCGGCTTTGTTGAAGATAGGTATGATAATCTGAAGTTCATTCAGGCTGTCTCGCTGGTTTGTCCGAGCTGTAGCTACGCCTGATTGAAGTGCCTGGCTAATCTCATCTCTATCGATCGTCTGCCCGATTCTTGTAACTTCACTTGAGGCAGCGATTGTTCCATCTGGTAAAATAATGGCTGTCTCGCTGACCATTTTTTCTGCGCCAATA
>DATBWO010000227.1:0-4754 GCA_036514775.1 Dehalococcoidia bacterium
GATGCCGTATAAAAGTTTGCACCGCACCGGTCAGGGGAAGCCCCTGCTGTATAAGAATCCGGCCTATATTAGCGCCGACTTCCTTGACCTCTTTGGAAGTCTCTGCCTGCCAGGAAGCCTCGGAAACGCTTTTTATTATCAGGTCCAGAAGATGACGTCCCAGAGAAGCCAGATATTTCTGGGATTCCGCATCCAGTTGGCCTTGCCAGGTAGTTGAACGTAAATAATTGGTAGCTGTATCATGAAGAACCGGTACAACGTGCTCCAGGTCCGTAACCAGGTCTTTAATTCCCAGCGTCTTTCTATTTTGGTTAATAAACCGCTTCAGGTCCACCCGTGAGTAGCGGCGGTGACCGCCGGGTGTTATGAAAGCCTTAATTTTGCCTTCATCCGTCCATAGACGTAGAGCCTGCTCGCTAACGGCAAGAATCCGGCTGGCTTTACTAATATTGACCCGGTCTTCCTGTTTCATCTTTGACTCTTGAGTGCTTGATTCTCTCAAAACGATGAGAATCGAAAATGTCTAAAAATATGTATGAATCTGCTAAATTCTCATTAATTCTAATAAAATATACTAGCAAAACGGAACAAATAAATCAATATCCATATGGGTAGGGTCTTACGTGAATCTTTAGATCAATCTGCGGTTGGTGTTTGATAGTAATTGTGGTATTGAAGACAAATTGTGCTATTTTTGTGAGGTTTACCCTCTATTTTGTAATACAGTTGTTATTCAATAAGAGTATGCTCAGGTATACCCGCGCCTGAAGAGGAGTACCCTGGAATGCCGGTAATAATAGATGGTCAAACCTATTATAGAACCGCTGAAGTATTTCGAATGATTGGTATCAGCCGGAATACATTGTATCGTTGGCTCCGGAAAGACATTCTTGGGGGCATTGAACACAGGGATAGCAGGGGCTGGAGGCTTTTTACTCAAGATGAAATAGACAAGTTAAGTACAGCGATTAATTGTATCACGAGAATTGACCTACAAGTAGCCAGTGAGATTGGACACGGGCATAAAAGTACCTGAGATAATACATACGAGGCCAACCGGATACTGAGGTGCCTTGGCAGAAAGGGCTAATTGGTGATAAGGAGGAACAGTCTGTGCTTGAAAAGAAAATACTGGTGGTAGACGATGAGCCTCATGTCATCAGAACACTGACATTTGTACTGAGGAAAGAAGGATACGAAGTGTCCTCGGCAGGAGATGGCGAAGAGGCCATGGCCAAGGTCCGCGAATCAAAACCAAACCTGATGTTTCTTGATGTCATGATGCCGAAGAAGAATGGATATGAAGTCTGTCAGGAGCTAAAGAACAACTCAAGCTTGAGTGATATTTACGTCGTCATGATATCCGCGAAAGGTCAGGAGGCAGACAAGGAAAAGGCCTTGAGTCTGGGTGCCGATGAGTTCATAACCAAGCCATTCAGCCCTATGGGAGTTATTGAGAGAGTCAAGGAACTATTGGGATAAGTGATTTATAGCAAGAGATGCTTCTCGATAAAAACCGGAAGGGATGAACATGAAAGAAAGAGGCAATATGCTGCGTAATGCCATTGAGCGCAAAGAGGCAGAGGAACTCTATAAAACCCTGGCCAATAACTCTCCGGTTGGTATCTATATTGTCCAGGATAACCATCTTCGCTTTGTTAATCCGCAATTCCAGAAATTCACTGGCTATAACGAAGAAGAACTATTAAATATGGACCCTTCGGAGATTGTCCATCCTGAAGATAGAGAGAAAGTAAGGCAAAACGCGGTAGCAATGTTGAAGGGAAATAGTGTTTCTCCGTATGAGTTTAGGGTTATTGTCAAGAATGGCGATATTATGTGGGCTCTAGAGACGGCGACGTCTATTCGCTATGAAGGTAAGCGGGCAACCCTGGGCAACCTAATAGATAACACAGAGTCGAAGCGAAGGGAGAAGGCACTACAGGAGTTGGAAGATAAGTTCTCCAAAGCCTTCCGCGCCAGTCCGTCTATGGTCTCCATCACCACGCTTAAAGACGGCAAATTTATTGAAGTTAATGATAGTTTTACCGGTATAACCGGCTACAATCGAGAGGAAGTGGCTGGTCGCAGCACGACTGAGCTGGGGCTCTGGGCAAAGGAGGAAGACCGTGCCCGAATGTTACAGATACTGAAGGAACAGGGCCGGGTTGATGGAGAAGAATTTGACTTCTGCATGAAGTCAGGCGAAATACGCACATGGCTTTTCTCAGCCGAACAAATCAGCATAGGCGGCGAACCGTGTCTAATCGTCATGGCAATTGACATCACCGAGCGCAAAAAGATGGAGCAGCAACTTGACCAGAAGATAAAGGAACTGCAGGCCGTCAACCAAAAGCTACAGGAACTGGACAAAATGAAGGATTCCTTCCTTTCCACGGTATCCCATGAGCTGAGGACACCCCTCACTTCAATAAAGAGTTTCGCTGAGATTCTCCTGACCTACGATGAAGATAAGGACACGCAAAGGGAATTCCTAGGCATTATCAACGAGGAAAGCGACCGTCTGACCAAGCTAATAAACGATTTTCTTGACCTCTCCAAGATTGAAGCAGGGCGGATGCAGTGGGACAACACTGAACTATCGTTGATTCCGGTGGTACAGAATGCGATAAATATTACCCAGTCTCTTGCTAAACAGAGGAGCCTGACAGTAGACTTTGTTGCGGCCCCGAACTTGCCACTCGTCTTGTGCGATAAGGATAGGCTGGTGCAAGTAGCCACCAATCTGCTCAGCAACTCCATCAAGTTTACCCCTGAGGGAGGCAAGATTACCCTAAAGGCACAAGTACTAGAGGCAAGTGAGTCAGAGGGAAAATCCGGCATGGTAGTGGTTAGCGTCTCTGATACTGGCATAGGCATTGCCCCTGAAAATCACGAGGTTATTTTTGAGAAGTTCAAGCAGGTGGGAGACACGCTAACGAATAAGCCCCAGGGAACCGGGCTGGGTCTGCCTATCTGTAAAGAGATAATAGAACACTACGGGGGAAAAATCTGGGTGAAAAGTGAACTGGGCAAGGGCAGTACCTTTTCCTTCTCTTTACCGATGACGCAGCCAATAGGGGCCAAAGCCACATCAGTGCCAGAAGCCGAGGAGGAGACAGTAGAAGTTATCAAGAGGGGAAAGACAATTCTGGTCGTGGACGATGAAGCTAATATTCGCCGCTTCTTGGCCTATGAACTGAAGAAAAAGGGATACGGTGTATTTGAAGCCTCAAATGGTAAAGAGGCGCTGGACCTAACACGAGAACGCCATCCCGACCTGATAACCCTGGATGTACAAATGCCCGATATCAGTGGCTTCGACGTAACAACCGTTTTAAAAAATGATGACGACACCAAAGATATACCCATACTAATCCTTTCCGTAATAGAAGACAGGGAAAAGGCCTATAAGTTCGGAGCTAATGACTGTCTGACGAAGCCCTTCAGTAAGGAGAAGCTTATTGCCAAGATAAACCAGCTATTAATAGGAACTAAAAAGACGATACTGGTGGTGGATGATGATAAACCTCTCGTCAAGTCGATAAAATATCAGCTGGAGCATAGAGGCTACTCCACATATATCGCTTATGATGGTGAACAGGCCTTAGAAATAGTCGAAAGACACCATCCGGATCTTATCCTTCTGGATATCATGATGCCCACTATGAACGGGTATGAAGTCATCAAGGCATTGAAGTCTAATCAGGAAACAGCCGATATACGCATTGTGCTGATGACCGGTATTGAAATTGATGGGGGCAGGGTTAAAGCTCTATCAGTAGGGGCTACCGAGTATGTCACCAAATCCAGCGGATTCAACAAGCTGTTTGAGACTATAGAGAATATCCTCGGAAGCAAAGATAGCAAATAATTTCACTTATTGTTATCGTGCTGCTATTTTCAAGATTCCCTGATACTGGCGACCCGGTTTGAAATAATTACTCGATAGTTAAATTCGATAATGATTACTTTATAGTTCTTTAGCCAGTAAGGATGTCAACTTTTCCAACAGCACCGCCCGGTCCACCGGCTTGGTCAGATATACATCCGCACCGACCTTCAGCCCGGTAGTTTTATCAGCCTCTTGCCCCTTGGCAGAGAGCATGATAATGGGTAATTTGGTGGTTTGAGGCTCATTACGCAACCGGCTGCAAATCTCAAAGCCATCCACTCCAGGCAGCATCACATCCAGGATGAGAAGGTCAGGTTTATCCTCTTTTGCCATTCTTAGACCCGTTATGCCGTTGGAAGCAGTGATTACACTGTAGCCCTCCTTTTCCACAATGTGGCATACGGCTCTCGAGAAACTCGGGTCATCCTCAATGATTAATACTTTTTTAGAGATAATATCCACCTCTTTCCGTGAACCTACAGGATGTGATTAGGCCAATTATATGTCCCGTCTTCGTAATATTTCCCGGGCAGCACATTTGTCAACAATTAAGCATATTATAGGACATTTTAGCATATATGTCTATTTCATTTCAGAATCAAGGCTATGCCATAACTAAAAAAGACCAACAGTAATTGTGTTCTTTGATCTTGCGCATGGGTAACCTCCGGTTCGCCATAGAATCACCTCCTTGGCCGATTTTAAGGCATCGTGTTACCCAGGGCCGCTCCCTACCCTCTCCTCCAGGCTACCCGTCAGGGGTGGCTTGCCTTCGCTGACCTGCTCGCCGAACAAGTCTCTGGCAGGCGAGAGCTTTAGCGCAAGCAGACCGATTTGCTCCGGCGGGGGGGCCGGTTTG
>DATBWO010000228.1:0-2621 GCA_036514775.1 Dehalococcoidia bacterium
ATCGTCGTCCGGCCTCGAAGGACAAGCACACCATAGCCTGTCACGTTCCCATCCAGGTAATTATAGTGTTCAGCCTTCGACCCGTCATGTATGTAAGTGATTTGAGGACTAGAGCTGGTCCCGAGAATGCAAGGGTCTGGATTAGGGCGGGGGGTTGGAAGAGTGGCAGGGCAGATAGTTGAATCTGTCTGGAGATGGTCAAAGTCCACTTTGCTAGGTTGAGCAATGAAGTTATTCGCTATCTCGTTTACATCGAGGACATCGCTAACCGTCCCAATGTCCGGTTCAGAACCAATACCTAAAACATCGTGTAGGTAGCCGTTGGTATTGTATTCATTTTTCAACGCCGTAGTCACCGTGTTGGTGGTTGTTGCTATCGCATAGAGCGATGTCTGAGAGCCTGCAGTGTCATCGTTCTGATTCAAAAGATTATTTGGATTGGTATCGTTCCCGATGACCTTCACGCCGTCATTGTTATCGAAGTAGTAGGCGCCCATTCCGGCATTGGACGAATCCAATGTAGGATAAGATGAAACCGCATTGACATAGAGAGCTGCCGGCGGAGTGAAAGCAGCCACGGAGCGCCGCACATACGCTTCAACGATCTTTTTCATGCTGTTAGGTCCATTTGCCTGGGCAGTAACAAGAATGCGGCTATTGGAATCAACAGTCGCGCTGGCATCCGCGGGATCATTCTTTGCTGCGACGGTATAAGTGAAACCAGAGACAGAGGGAAAAGAAGTTTGCGCCACCACAGTGCACGGAGGCGTACCGCAATTGAGCTGCGAATTAAAATTCCAAACCCACGGGATCGCCGCCAACCCATGCTGCAGCCCGGCATCCGCCACTTCTACCGCCTGGGTGGCGAGCTTAAAATTGCTCGCTATCTTAAGATTGAGTTGGGCAAAGAATAGTCCGCCAGTGACGAAGATGAGAAAAAAGGCCGCAACGAAGATGACTGTAATAAGGGCAAGCCCTTCTGATCCCCTGAGGATTTTGCTGAATGAAGTCTTCATAAGCAACATATTGTCAGGTACGGATCCTTGTGTCAATAAGAGTGCAAAAATTTACCCAAGCTTAAATTTTCAGCTCCCACAGAATGAAAGTCGCGCCGAGAGAGAGCGGTATCAAGTGCCTCTCGGCCCGGACAAGATAGCTACCTTGTCAATTTGGTCTAGCCTCAAAGACCTTCCGGTTCAGATGGTTCTTTACCAGAACGAGCCGAACTGCTTCCACACTGACCTTTAGGCCCAAAATGTTACGAATAAGACGGGAGGATCGCTGTGGCCTCTGCTGTTTACAAGCGATAATAGCTGTCGCTTCCGCAGGGGTAAGCTTGCGATAATTGCCCCGGCGTCGGTCCCTAAGCCCTTCTGTTCCCTGCTCCAGAAAGCGGTGAAAATAGTTGTGAATGGTCCTAGGCGTTACTCCCAGTTCCCGGGCAGCTTCTTGATACCTCAGTTTTTTAGTAAGAAGACCCTTGATGACCTTTTCCTTTAAAACTGCGATTTCCATCTGCATGGCTTACCCCCTACTCTCTTCTTTTGTACTCCCTCGTACGTAGGTGTACACAAGCAAAGCCTATGCCACTGAACGGTCGTTTGACTAACCTATTGATTTTAAAGAGAATTATTCAGAATTGATCCCTACTCGAAAGGCAACAGAAGGGTACAAGTGTTGACAGAATTTGGCAAGAGTACCGGAAATTGGCAGAAAATCTTTAATTCAGGCTATCGGGTGGGTAGTACTGAGTTGCGAAGAACGGTCAAAATACCTGCCTCCACGAAACCATCGCTATCTCCCCGTTGACGTTATCTTCAAGCCTCTTATCGTAGTGAAATGCTGTTCCACCGCTTATATCGATTGACTTTCCTACGATCGCACCGTAAAAGTTACTCCCTCCAGAAAGTGCCACCCTGCAATCAGGGGCATAAATCGCCATAGCAGTCTGGCTGCCCCCAGAAACCGATATTCCCTGACTGGAGGATGAGAAAAGCGAGAAGATCTGAAGATTTTCCGGTAACCCGGTTGTATTGACGACTCCACCCCCGGTGAAATTGCTGTCAGCGGTGAGATATATTTTTACTGAACCATTAACCGTAAGGGTGCTTTGCCCAGCTAAATCGACGCTGCTGAAACAGTAAGTCCCATTAGCCAAGGTTACGTTGGCGCTCCCTGTTCCACGTAGCTGACCATTGGCGGAGTTATAGGTTCCTCCCGTGATTCCGCTTCCGCTACTGTACGCGTAAGGAGAGCCACACGGATGGCTAACAGGAGGGAATTCAATCGGGGCCGTCAGGTTTGTGGTAGTTCCAGTTACTGTCGCTCCCCCGGAAGTGGTAACGCTCGTGAGTGCTGAAGCGTCCCCATATACCACAGTAGGGCTCCCAGAAAGAGTGATTGTCCCGTTGCTTCCGACATCGCCATCGCTTCCTACATTGCTGCCACCATAAGCGCCAGTCCTCGAATCGTAACTGTTTGTTGTGGACCCTCCCGTTATGCTGACGCTGTCCTTGGCGCAGGCAGCGCAGTTAAAAAGGGACTCGCGCCTGAACTGAGCCTCTATGACCACCTTAGCACTGCCAGCGGGGCAGGAGCCTGTTCCGGTTACCGCCGGGGAG
>DATBWO010000229.1:0-2017 GCA_036514775.1 Dehalococcoidia bacterium
GGTAGGCTTTGAGTCCTTTGCCGACTCTATCTTGAGGAATTTGAATAAGGGTTATACGGTCGATACAAACCTTTCCGCCATTAAGCTGATGAGGCAGCTGAAGGAAGAGTTCCCGGACAACTGGTTCTATGCCACTGGCGACGGGGCAAGTCACGGCTTTATACACCCTACCCCCTGGGATTCTACGGAGACCGAGCGCGAGATGACTAGCATCATATTCGCTTACGGCTTAAATCGGGATATTCTTCCCAGGCACAGCATTCCGCTCATTATCCATCATGCCTGCGGGTTAGCCGATTGGCTAAGAGAACTAGAGATGAGGGAAGGGCTCACACTGAAGAGAAGGGCATCCATTATTGAGTGGTGGTAGGTGATAGATACCAATCAGGCCTATTACAAATCAGGTATTATATCCCCGGAATACCACACTAAGGCCCTGTGCATTAGGGACTACAGGCATACCCTTATTAGTTTATTTAAGCTTTGCCCTCATACTTGAAGGAGAGCCGCACCTTCGCACGATAAGCGGCAACTTTGCCGTCCTCGAGACGCATGTCCAACTCCTCAACCTCAGCAATGCGCAGATCGCGCAAGGTCTTCGAGGCCTGTTCAACGGCAGCGGCGGCGGCCTTTTCCCAAGACACAGTACTGGTCCCAACCAACGTTATTATTTTATAAACACTGTTAGTCATGATACCCTCCTTTCAGATTTGTTGTGTATTATACAGCCAATGCTCTCAATAGTGCAATTGAAAATGTGGCGGATTATGCATTTTCCCGGTCGCTTTTAAGCGCTAAGAGTCCTTTTCTTAGCCTTCCTAGTCATGGACAACAGAGTTAACAATACGATGTTTCGTGTACCCAAAATCTTACTCCCTACCAAGTTCAGCTTACGGTTTATCCAAGTCCCTCGACTTGCCAAAATAGAAAACCAGTTAACAGCCAAAGTCGTGCTACCGTGCTACAATGTATAGCGAAATTTGAATGTATCAATAATTCTGAAAACCCAGAGGTGCATAATGCAGGAAAAGGATTACAAGATTGTCAGGACTTTGCGTTGCAAAAACGCCAATATTCCAGGCACATTAGGCAAGTTGGCTACAGCTATTGGCAGTGTTGGAGTAGAGATCGGAAACATAACCACGGTGCATTTGGGACATCATTTCACCGTCAGAGACGTTGAGGTTTTCCTGGACAATGAAGAGCAACTTACCTACCTGCTAGATAAAATATCGAGACTCAAAGAGACCACAGTGCTCGAGGTCAGAGACGATGTACTTGAGCTTCACAAAGGTGGAAAGATAAAAATGATGAGCACCTTTCCTATCAATTCGCTGGAGCACCTGAGAAAGGTATATACCCCGGGGGTGGCTGAGGTATGTAAGTTAATCAGGACTCAGCCAAGCTCAAAGAATATTTACACTACCATCCTTTATTCGGTAGCTATCGTTACCGATGGAACCCGTATCCTGGGATTAGGAGACGTAGGCCCAATAGCAGGAATGCCTGTCATGGAAGGCAAGGCCGCTCTTCTCCAACAACTAGTAGGGATTAGCGGGATACCAATTTTACTGAATACCACCGATGCGAATAGAATCGTAGAAACAATAAAGAATATTGCTTCGACATTTGGCGGCATTCAACTGGAGGATGTTGAATCACCAAAGTGTTTCCTGATTGAGGACAGACTTGAAAGTGAATTGAACATTCCTGTTATGCATGATGACCAGCAAGGAACCGCTACAGTAGTGCTAGCCACATTGGTCAATGCCTGCAAGCTTACTAATGTGGCGCTACAAGAAGCAAGAATCGGCCTTGTTGGTCTCGGTGCTGCTGGTCTTCGCATTGGAGAGTTTCTTCTAAAATACACTGGTAACCCAACTTTGGGGACGGCAAGAACCAAGGATAGTGTCAAACGACACGTAGAACAAGGCGGCGTCCCATCCAGCTTTGATGAGATTATGCGAGCAGCAGATATTGTGATTGCCACATCCACGGTGGGAGGACTCATAAAACC
>DATBWO010000230.1:0-3448 GCA_036514775.1 Dehalococcoidia bacterium
TTACCCGCCGCAGCCAGGGAAAGGTCTTTGACATCACTATTCTTTTTTGAAGGCATCTATACTCCTTGTCCGATTCGATTTCTCCGCATTCATTTCTTTGCCATTCTACTGAAATATGACACTTATTTCAACCTCAAGGTGTGAGCGTAACGGAGAATATGACCTAAAGCCTTAGCTGTGCCCAAAGAATACAGCCGTAAACGCTGGTCAAGGTGCTCTCCCCCTATGAGCAAAGCTCCATCACCCAACAGTTCTGCTAGCATTGGTTTATTATCTAAGCTTTGTATTAATTGTTCAAATGTCAATCCAATAACCCCCTGTAACTCTTCTCGTGGCAAATCTTTTGGTACGCCGATGAGACGTGCTTTGTATATCACTATATGGTAGATACCTCCAGCCCGTGGCGTACCGGGTGAATTGAGCATATCGTACAGCGCAAATGGACGTGGCTGGTCGGCTAATTCAATTTCTTCAACCAAGCCACCCTGGGAAACATAATAGGTAACTAAAGAAGGGACAATATCAATATCCGTTCCGATTTCCTCTTTCGCTTCCCGATGCGCGCACGTTAGCCAGTCCTCACCTTCTTCCAGGTGACCCCCGATACCTCCGTAAAAGAGCTCACCTGGGGGACAAAGGCCCATATGCCGAGTACCTGCCAGAAAAAAGAGGAAAAGCCCGTGTTCATCCTGTAAGGCAAGCCCAACTCCCGACTCCGTACCTTCAGGTGCGAAATCTGCAATGCACCTAATCACCTGACTTCCTCCGTTGATCAGATCTCTCGTTTGACACAGCACCCAATAAAAAAGCCACCCCCCTTTCGTGCTATCTATCGAGGAGGCGGCTAGCAAAACATCCCGATAAAATCGGGACTTACCCTTCCTTTTCCCCGACAAGTCGGGGCCTATCGCTCCACCTTGGTTTGGCTTTGGCACCTTTAAGCAGGTCTTAAAGGTTGTCGTGTGGGTCATGGGGCCAATTCCCTCGCCACATCTCTCGATAGATTCAAACCTATTCTATTGTTAAATTGCCGTTTCTTTATTGTATGTTATCTTAAGTGACAAGGGCATGTCAATACCCCTGTGACATGCCCTCATAAAGGATGGTACTCCACCTTCAATCTGCTCACCAGCGTATTTTATAAGCACCTTTAGAGACTAAATTTGACTTCTGCCCGGTTTTCATCTAGATTAGCCCTATACCGATAGGCATCAGTAATTCGGTAAGGAGGTAGCAAAGATGTACATCAAGGTCCTAAAATTGCCCGTCATCAGTGGAGTTATTGTCGGTCTGCTACACCTGATATCGGAAGCCATATTCCCCGACTTGAAAGATTTGTTCCAACCAACTGTTGTGGCACTAGTGTTGGTGGCTTTTGGTATCTGGATAGGTTATAAAGCAGTTCAATTTGGCGGAAACTACAGTAGCGTGATTGTGGCCGGCGTGATATGGGGCATTCTGCCTCTGTTTCTGCAGATTGTCGGCTTCGGCTTGCTGCTGGGCAGGGGTATGACCGCAGGTGTATTGGGTGGCATATTCGGCTTCGATATGGCCCTCTTCGGTGCGCTCATCGGGGGCGGATTTGCCCTGAGCAAATAGCAACGATTTTAACAGTATTCGTAAAAACTGATTAGCCTGTGTAGCTTCCCATGGTTCAGCCCTTCCCTATCAAGAGAAGGGGATAAAAGAGCCTGTCCTGAGCGAAGTGAAGGAGTGAGGGGTTAGAACAACCTCTATTTCTTGGTAACGCCGGTGATATACCAGTCCTGCGGCGGGTCAGACCTGGTATCAACTACAAGGTGGACAACACGCAGCTTCGGATACAGGCTCTTCAGGTCAGCTACATCCACTTTTTCGAAGCTCTTTTTATTGTTCAGGTAAGCCTGCTCGGTCAGGGCATTGGACTGGTAATCCTCTTTCGTCCGGGCAAGTATGCGCTGGATAGAGACTTCCTGGGAGCAGTCCGTCTGCTGGATAATAAAGGTTTTGTTGTGTTTTAAGGCGATGCCGGCAGCCCGTCTCCTCAATTCCTGGCTAACGAAGGTGGCATCCAGTATCACGCCGTCGCTCTTTTTCAGAGCCTCGTCTGCCTGTCTGAACATCTCGTCATAGACCGATGTCCTTTTCTTCATATCCGAGGCGACCTTCTCGTCGAAGACGTCCTCGTTTTTCAGCACCTCCAGCCTGATGATGTCACTCCTGAGCATCGGATAGCCTTTAATTCTAGCCACTTCTTCAGTGGTCTCGGTTTTCCAGGTGCCGGGCAACCCGCAGGCGATAAGGACAAAATCATTACCAAGCTCATTTTCAACATATTTCAAAAACGGCTCTCTCAAATTATTGTCTCCTTAGATAGGCACCATATACACGTATCCAAAATACGGGGAAATTCGCTTCCATATTTTTGTATTACAGGTTGCTTGTCTCTAGATTCTGCTAGTTTTTCTTGAGCTCACCTGTGATATTCAACATAGTCGCTTCCATTTACGAGTTTTCGAGACCTCAGTCCAAATAACTTCTTTATCTGGTCGTTATCCCACATCAGACATAGAGATGGAAAACTGAAGTGCAAAATCTTGCTAGCTCCGACTTGTCCTGTGACTTTCGATGTAAAATCGTATGCGTTTTTCAAAGAGTCCCATAGCTTCTCTTCGATAACGTCAACAAGACGGATGTTTCTATTCAGACCAGGGTCTGAGTCTAACACTTCTCTGCAATTCCTCTGGATACAAGCTTCAAAGGACTCTCCTTCCTGAATCTCTAATTCAGAATCTCTTCCGGCTATTCGCGGCATCCAACTGTATACTAACATTAGTTTATCTACCCAGTTTCCATTGAAATCGTCCCAGAACCGCTTGTTCTTTATTAGGTCGTATGATGCCTCGTAGAATGGATTTGCACCTTTAACATATTTCTCAACCGAGGATTCAATTACATCCATAGTCAAGTCTATCGTTAACTTTATCATGTCCAGACTCCTTTCGAAACAAATGGGGTCTCACCTATTGGAGACGACTTTCAATCACCTCTTCAATGTATATACGTCTCCGCCAGCTTGAAATATTTTCTGCTAGCTTCAAGCGTTTTCGCCTTTTCCTCCTCCGGAGCGCTATCCGAGTTAAAGCTTTCCACCTTACCGCGCACGTAAGCCCGGTAGCACTTGTAGAAATCGAGTAGCTTGAGAAGCTCTTTATCGCCACTGGCAGAAACATAGTCACCGACGAAACTCTTGGAGAGGTCGGCACGTCCATAGTTATCCAGGTCCATGGCCAGGAAGGCGATTTCCGAGGCGACATCACAATAGCGGAAGCGGTCATTAAACTCGATGCAGTCATAGATGCAGATATTATTTTTATTAGAGAAACAAATGTGGGCAGAGTGGAGGTCGCCGTGACAATCCATGATTCTGCCCCCGGCCACCCGTTTGCGGAAGAGGTCAGCATTAGCC
>DATBWO010000231.1:0-3459 GCA_036514775.1 Dehalococcoidia bacterium
ATGAGGATTTCAGTCTCGCAATGCACTACCTTACGAGCTTTAAAAATACTGCAATTCAGACACTACGATAAGGTATTAATAACCTCGTTCAGTTTCTCATTAATCGTTAACCGCTGACGACATTTTCCCAAAGATTGTTGTTTAAGACTCTTGACTTTCATTAAACTGTATGTTATTATTAGTAGTAACATGCAGAGAAGAGAGAAAAAGCAAATTGAGTCACTCAGCCGCCTCCGTCAGGAGTTGCAGCATCTCCTCGTAGAGATGGAGCGTTCTATGGAGGTCATCTTCGGACGCGCCCCTCTCGTCAAAGGCAATGTCTATGAGATGTCCCGAAAGTGCGGTAAACCTTCTTGTGCCTGTGCCAGGGGACAACTGCACAAGAGTATGGTCTTGAGTTGGAGCCACCAGGGAAAGACCCGGCTCAAGCCGGTTCCTCCGGAGAGACTTGAGGAACTGCGCAGCAAAAGCGAGGAATATTTACGTTTTCGCCGGGCTCGGGCGCAGGTATCGGTAATCTGCAAGCAGATGCTGGACGTGATCGACCGCATCGAAATGCTTCGTCGAGAGTATCCCTGACATGGAAGATTCCGCCCATCCAGGCTCATCAGCTATGCTCTTTGAGCACAACGATGCATTTGTGGTGGAGGCTTTTCGCCGGGGCGAGTTTGACTATATCGAAGGGGTGGGAGAAGTGTCCGAAGCAGACTTCTTCAGGGCCATCACAGCCAGGAAGGTGCTGGAGAAACTGGCGGCTACATATCCATCGCCGTGCCGGAAACATGATGTCCCCCTGTGGGTATATATTGCCGGGGACATATCCATGCGTTTTCATGGAGTCCATCAGTTCCATGCTTTCCCTTACGTTGTACGCTCCGGCGGGATGATCAATGCCTTTGGTCCTGCGATGGGACATAAGGCCACGCATCCGGAGACGGGAGATGTGTCGCTCAGTTGTCTGGGGTTCAACAAGAAGAACGAGTATGACCGCCAGACTCCCTGCGATCAGGACTACATCCGCAAGATGGCCAGGAGAACCGATGCCGAACTGCTTACGACATGGTTCAACCGTGATGTAGCAGGAATCTTCAAACAGCACCACGCCTTCGATCCCCAGGGGATATTCATCGGAGACGCCTCCTATCTGTTTGTGCCCGACAACGCTCGCTACGAAGGCTCATCGCGCCTGCTCTTTGATGAACACAACCACCCGGTAGACAGCAAAAAAGTATCGTCCCAGCAGCGACCCCGCTGCGTATGGCGCCGCTGTTATAAGCTCATCAGCCTTATCCACACCAACCGGAACGGAGATTTCTTTCTGTATGCTGCAGTGAAAGTTGCTACTGGCAGGGACCATGAGTGCCCCCTTCTTTACCGGATGGTAGAACAGTTTGTAGAGTTTCACGGTAAGGGAATCATCAAGAAGCTGATTTTGGACCGCGGTTTTCTGGACGGTCCCAATATCGGCAGATGCAAACAGCAATGGGGGATAGATGTGCTGATCCCTGCACGTCGGGATATGGATATCTATGAGGATGTGCTGGGGTTGTCCAAAGCAGGCTTGCTGGACTTTAAGCCCTGGGCACCGTCGCCACCCTCTGCCAGGCCGGTTCCACTGCACAGGCCGGAGTCTATCAGGAAACGCGAGGAGGCCAGACAGAGGACTCTTGCCCAGCGTAAGACACAAGCAGATGCAGAAATAAAAATATCAGCGCCTTCGCCAACACCGATTCGTTTCGAAGTTGCTGCTGTGGCAGGCGTCAAGACCTTTACCTCCTGTCCCGTACCCCTGGACGCCATCGTCAGCAAGGAGATAGATGCAGATGGCCGCGAGGATTACTGGGTGCTGCTTTCTACTGCGTCAGTTGCTGATCCGGTGCTTGGACGCCGGGACTATGCCCTGCGTACTACCATCGAAGAGCGGCATCGCCAGCTAAAGTGCTTCTCCGGTCTTGAGGCGTTCTCATCGCGTTCCTTCAATCTTATAGTCAATCAGGTCGTCTTCGTATTGCTCACTTACAGTCTGCTCCAGTGGTACCTGCTGCGTATCGGCCGCCAGGAACTAAACCCAAGAACACGGACCCGCACTCTGGAACTGCTCAGGCCTGCAATCACTGTTATTCTTATCTATTATAAAGACTGTGTGGCACGCCTTAGCCCCCTGGAACACCAGGAACTGGTGCTCACTCTTGATGAAAAGGCCCGTAAAAAAATACTCGCTAAAACGCGTGCACTCCGCCGCAGCCTGGCTAATGAACTCTATAATGCTCGCCCGCCTTAGTCTCTGCTTGCCGTATTAATTTTTGATCAGATCCCAACTTTAAACTTCTCTCCGAGAAGCTATAGAGCTACGATGTACTGGATTTATTCATACTCATAATCCCAGGGGACTGTTGAAAAAGTCCCCCTACCACCCCGATGCATCGGGTCCCACATACGAAAGTTCTTACAAAAAGAGGGTCCTGGCCAAATCATCTCACATCAAGAACCACCTTTTGTAATTTCGTAGTGCCAACGTCATAAAAATCCCATCAGAAAGTATTTCATACAATTTCGTCTTCCCACTGTCTGAATTGCAGTTAAAAATACTGCAATTCAGACACTACGATAAGGTATTAATAACCTCATTCAGTTTCTCATTAATCGTTAACCGCTGACGACATTTTCCCAAAGATAGTTGTTTAAGACTCTTGACTTTCATTAACCTGCATGTTATTAATAGTAGTAACATGCAGAGAAGAGAGAAAAAGCAAATTGAGTCACTCAGCCGCCTCCGTCAGGAGTTGCAGCATCTCCTCGAAGAGATGGAGCGTTCTATGGAGGTCATCTTCGGACGCGCCCCTCTCGTCAAAGGCAATGTTTATGAGATTGCCCGAAAGTGCGGTAAATCCTCTTGCGCCTGCGCCAGGGGGCAACTGCACAAGAGCATGGTCTTGAGTTGGAGCCACCAGGGTAAGACCCGGCTCAGGTCTGTTCCTCCGCAGAGGCTGGAGGAACTGCGCAGCAAGAGCGAGGAATATTTACGCTTTCGCCGGGCCCGGGCACAGGTATCTGTAATCTGCAAGCAGATGCTGAACGTGATCGACCGCATCGAGACGCTCCGTCGAGAGGAGCCCTGACATGGAAGAGTCCGTCCATCCAGGCTCATCAGCTATGCTCTTTGAGCACAACGATGCATTTGTGGTGGAGGCTTTTCGCCGGGGCGAGTTTGATTATGTCGAAGGGGTGGGAGAAGTGTCCGAAGCAGACTTCTTCAGGGCCATCACAGCCAGGAAGGTGCTGGAGAAACTGGCGGCTACATATCCATCGCCGTGCCGGAAACATGATGTTCCCCTGTGGGTATATATTGCCGGGGACATATCCATGCGTTTTCATGGAGTCCATCGGTTCAATGCTTTTCCTTATGTTGTACGCTCCGGCGGGATGATCAATGCTTTTGGTCCTGCGATGGGACATAAG
>DATBWO010000232.1:0-14198 GCA_036514775.1 Dehalococcoidia bacterium
TCCAGGAATTCCAGAAAGACCTTTCTCAATAGTAGCCGCACAGGTGGCACAGGTCATCCCAGTTATGTGGATTGAAGCCCTGTCAGACTTCTTAGAACTAGTTTTGTCGCCCACTATTTTTCCCTACCACGCCCTTCCTCTTCCTTCAACAAGTCGTTGAATACATCAACGTGGTACAATTCGTGGTCCCTTATCCGGGTGAGAAGCTCTTTCAGGGCAGAGTCTTCAATTTTCTTGGCAGCGCGGCCATATTCAGCCGCCACCTTTTTCTCAATTACAATATCCGCCCGAAGCATATCAGCGGTCTTGGTTGATTTATCTACATCGGTGTGCTCAATCCTGGGACTGCCTTTTCTGCCAACCATCTTTTCAGACAGCCATCCCAGATGTTGCATCTCATTTATAGCCTGGTCATCCATTTCCTTCTTGACATCCTTGTTGGGCGTCATATAGGAGTGGATAAGGTATTGCAAGACAACGGTATATTCATGCTCGATGCCCCAGTTGAGAACCTGGGCAACCTTGTCCTGTCGAGGGCCCCTTAAATCCCGGGCACCTTCTTTTTTAGCCTTAGTTACAAAGTGTTCAAAATCGCCCTGGTGTGACTTTTCATCGGAAAGAATTCGCTGCAACAGTCGTTTCATCTTAGGGTCGCTGATGGCCTTGATGTGTTCCCCATATAATGTGATGGCATCTTTCTCTTGAAGTACATCATTTCTCATCCAATCGGGAACCGACTCGCCGCCCGTGCGCATGTTTCCCCTCTCAATGCTGGGAGTACCACCCAGGTTGACTATGGTCTCAGCCAGCCAGTCAAAATGGCGCATTTCTTCCCGGGCGATAGCTTCAATTTCACAGGCCATCTCACCCTCGCCCATAGCATAGGCATGGACCAAATATTGAATGATGGCTGCGTGTTCCCCCTCGAGGTCTTTATTTAGTAAAGCAATAATTTTATTTTTATCCATCTGTCTCTCCTGTGTCGCCTATTTTCCTGTCTATTTCATCGCGATAAACACTTAGCCCTCTTCACCAACAAATTGTTGGTTTTGTGAGGGTAAGACACCTTCTATATAAATTAAATATCGCCTGGAATATTACTTTATCAGCTTGGCTCCCTTTTCACTAAGCTTGTACCTATCTTCTTTTTGGTCAGCTAGTCCAGCCTGACTAAGCTCACGGAGGCCGCTTCTTACCATAAATAGCGGCAGCCCAGTATCCCTGGCGATTTCTTCGGGAGACTTCGACCCTGCCTGCAAGGCACGGAGCATCTTGGAACCTGATTCGGTAGGTTTACCATCAGGACTAATACATGCCATATTCTCCTCCTATAAAGATATGCCTAGAGCTTTTTCTTACACAGATACCAGTCTATGCACTCATACCCTTGCTTGAGCCTCTCTTCAGCCATTTCCTGCGTGTTCGGCGGCGGCACCACTACCTTATCACCCGGCCTCCAGTTGGCTGGAGTAGCTACAGCATTCTTATCCGTCGTTTGTAAGGCGTCTATTATTCTCAGTATCTCATCCATATTCCTGCCGGTGGTCAGTGGGTAGTAGAGTATCGTCCTGATTTTCTGGTTAGGGTCGATTATGAACACGCATCGGACAGTCTCAGTCTTGCTCTGACCGGGGTGAATCATGCCATAGGCCAGAGAAACTTCCTTGTTGAGGTCAGCGATAATGGGGAATGGTATTTTTACCCCTGTTTTTTCTTCCACATTGCGCACCCAGGCAATATGAGAGGAGACACTGTCTACACTGAGTCCCAGAAGCTCCACCCCTCGCTTTTGTAGTTTGGGATGAATCTCGGTAAAAGCGATGAACTCAGTAGTGCACACCGGGGTGAAATCCGCCGGGTGAGAAAAGAGAATCAGCCAGCTTCCTTTGAAATCTTCCAGCTTGAGCACCCCATGAGTGGTTACTGACTCAAAAGCTGGTGCCGGCTCGCCTATCCGGGGCATGTGACCTGTCTGTTCTTTTATTTCTTCCATGTTTGACACCTCCTTTAATTGTCCTTTCTTAATTCTAAAAAGCATTTACTCAGTTCGCATTCCTGCAAAAGTTCTTTAAAGCCTCTTTTAACTTCGTTATTTCCCATAAACATCCTTTCCTGCACCTCTAGCTTATCCGTCCACTCTTGCCCTAAAACTACTTTAATATTCTTTCCAGCCTCTTATTCACCTCATCCCAGTTGACAATGTTCCAGAAGGCATCAACGAATTTGGCTCTCTCATTCTTGTAATCCAGATAATAAGCATGCTCCCAGACGTCAATAACCATAAGGATGGTAAACATGGGATAAACATTTGTGTTATGTTTTTCTACCTGCATTATTATTGGTCTGTTAGTTTGCCTGCAGAAGCTGAGCGCTGCCCACCCCGAGCCTTCCACGCTGGTAGCAGCCAGACTGAATTCCTTTTTGAATCTTTCGAAACTACCGAATTCCTTTTCTATGGCTGCGCCCAAAGCTCCCGTTGGCTTTCCCCCTCCTTTGCCCGGCGGCGCTATGTTGGTCCAGAACAATGAGTGCAGAAGATGCCCTCCGATGTGAAACGAGAGCTCTTTCAAGGTAGCTTTGACATCAAGGTCAGTCCCATCTTTACGCGACTTGTCCAGCCTCTCGAGTATGGCATTAGCACTATTGACGTACGCCTGATGATGCTTTTGATGGTGTAGAGTTAACTGTTCCTGGGATACGTAGGGCTGCAACTCATCATATCGGTAGGGCAATTGCGGCAGGGCATAAAACTTTGCTTTTTCCATAAGTCCTTTTCCTCCTTTTTAAAAATTCTCCATTCGAGACCCTCGGTTCTTATAATTCCGTCACTTCAGACCAAGCGGCAGAAAATCGTTCTCCTATAGCGGCTTCCTCGCCTATCAGGGTTAGGTACCAGACTCAAAGCCCTTAGGTCTAATGAGCAGGATGGGTACAGAGGAAGAGCGCACTAACCTGTCCGCCACGCTGCCAAATACCCAACGACTTATGCCAGAGCGACCATGCGTGGCAAGGGCTATAAGGTCCACTTTTTCACGTTGAGCAAAGTCGGTGATGGTCTCAGCAGGTCTTCCTGTTAATACTTTTGCTTCGACATTTAACCCTTCTTTGCTGAGTTGAGCTTTTACTTTGACAAGATATCCTTCCGCTGCTTTCACACCAGCCTTTTGGACTACCTCAAAATCAACGGCTGGCGGTATCCCAGCGGGAAGGGGCTCTACAATTCTCAAGAGTACCACCTGTCCTGTACTACATCCCGCGGCTATTGCCTTTACATGGGGCAAGACACACTCCGCTAGCTCCGACCCATCAAGAGGAACTAATATCTTTTTATACATTTCACTACCTCCTTTTTTCCCGCCTTTCCTCTATTACGCAAAGCCACGCTCCTTATGCTTCTTGGCGATGGTGCTAGCCAGGTTGTCCAGGGCTTGGAAATCCTCTTCTCTAGGAAATCCCTTGCTGAGCACGGGAGCCAGCACCTCCGCCTTGAGGTTGGGAATCATTCCCGTGAGCTGTTCCACAGCCTTACTGCCCCAGCCATAGGAGCCAATAATGGAGACGAACTGGAGCTTGGGTCTTAAGGCGTTGGCTAGAAATGCCGCATAGGCAACGTTAGGATGTGGACCGACCAGAACTGTAGGCGTGCCGATGACCATAGTGGCAGCATCCACCAATGCCATGGCCAGTTTCCCAATATCAGTTGCCGCCAGGTTGAACTGCTTAACCGTGACGCCTCTGTCAGCCAGGGCTCCCATAAAATATTCCACCATTTTTTGAGTGCTGCCATGCATGGAGATATAAGGCAAGACCACTATGTTTTTTGGTGGGTCGAATACCCAGCTTCGATATGCTTCCATGATGAACGAAGGTTTGTCATACATGGGGCCGTGGCTGGGGGCAATGACGTCAATCTTATAACTGTTTAGCCTCTCCAGATGTTTCTCAATACTGGTGCGGAAAGGCATCATGATTTCCGCAAAATACCTTTTAGCCGCTTCATAGACTTGCCCTGCATCAGATACATACAGGCCTGTGGTGGCCAGATGGGATCCAAAAAGGTCGCAGGGGAAGAGTATCTTGTCTTCCCGTAAATATGTGAGCATGGTCTCAGGCCAGTGTACCCAGGGGGCATGGATAAACTCCAGTGTTTTACTTCCCAGGGATAAAGTTTCACCATCGCTTACGGTGATAAATCTGTCCTCCGGGATAAGCAAGAGAGCCATGAGCAGATCCCGGCCTTTGGGCGTAGTGACCACTTTGGCATTGGGATACTTCGCCAGAACCTGGGGGATAGAGCCAGAGTGGTCTTGCTCGGCATGGTTAGCGATGACATAGTCAATAGCGGGAACATCCTCCAGATAAGTCATGAGGACTTCTGTCATAGAGGGATTCACAGTATCTATCAAAGCAACTTTCTGGCTGCCCTGCACCAGGTAGGCGTTATAGCTTGTCCCATCGGGAAGTGGTATCAGAGCGTCGAAGAGACGCCTGTCCCAGTCAATAGCGCCTACCCAGTAAACATTTGCCTTTATTTTCCTTGCTTTCATTCACTCCCCTTTTATTAAAGCCTTTTTTCTCCTTCAATCTTCTTTATCTCTGTGATATCTTGTGTGACTTCCACTGTGCCTAAATACCTGCCAGCCTTATTCCGCACGGCAAAATATCTTATATATACCTTCCTCCCCCTCAGATCTATCCAAAATTCGGCTGAATCCCTCTTGCCAGCCTTAAAATCGAACAATAGCTGGTTTACTTTATCCAGACTGTGCTTCGGATGGCAGTTCTGAACCGATTTCCCGATCACAGAAACCGGCCGTTTGAAAATCCTCGTTTCGTGCTTATTCCAGAATTTAACTAAATCGTGTTCATCAACGAAAGAAATTTCTATCGGTATTGCTTCTAATATTCCTGCTAATTGTTCTTGGCTCAGGTTTTGTATCATGGCACCTCCATCACTTACTCCTCTATTTTCTTAAACTGGTCCTTGCTTGCTCCGCAGATAGGACATACCCAGTCATCGGGTATTTTCTCGAAAGGCGTCCCCGGCTTTATGCCACTATCGGGATCGCCCAACTGGGGGTCATAGATATACCCGCAAACAGTACATTGGTATTTCGCCATTTTGGATACCGTCTCCTTTCTCTCCGCGATGTAGCTGGGAGCTGTCTTGGGGGTGGTGCCTCTCTTAACCTGATGGTAGTAAGCATAAGTCATGGGTTCACCTTCGCTGAGAACATCCGCTCCCACAAGCTCCCCGATGAAGATGGTGTGAGTTCCGACATCTACTTGATTAATTACCTTGGCTTCGAGATAAGCTAAGCTATGGTCGAGTACTATAGGAGCCTTAGCTTCACCAAGTTTGTAATTAATATCTTTGAGTTTATCTACTTCCCGACCCGATTTGAAGCCAAAATGGCCAATGAAAGAGAGTGGCGTATCCTTCGACAGTACAGAAGCGGTAAAGACTTTGCTGTTATTGATAAATTCATGAGTCAGATTCTGTTTATTAATACTCACGGCAACGGTTGGCGGCTCAGAGGTGACTTGAAACACGGTGTTGGCGATTTGTCCATTAAATCTGTCGCCTTTTCGGGAACTTACCACATATAACCCGTAGCTTAAATTGTATAGAGCTTTCGTATTCATTGCTAAATTCCTGTCGGTATTATTTACATAAGGTCCTTTTCACTGGCTTCAATTGCCCGCTGCAATTCGGCACCGAGTAAGGGTGGCAATCCCTCTATATCCACCCTGAGAAAACCCCGAACTATTGTGGCTGTAGCTTCGGTTCGAGTTAGCCCTCGTGCCATAAGATACTCTACTTCTTCCTCGGCTATTTTGCCCACCGCCGCCTCATGGGATAGGTCAATGCCAGCCAGTGTACCCTTGAGCTCAGGTATGGCATGAATAATACCTTCTTTATGCAGGATTAGCCCACGACATTCCAGATGACCTTTGACATCAGGAGCATTGCCTTCCACATAACCTCGGGCAACAATGCTCCCTCCGGTAGTTATCGCTCGTGATATGATTTCTGTTTTCGCTCCCTTAGCATTGAGAATGACCCGAGAACCAACGTCCAGCGATGACCCCGGACCTGCTACTAGAATACTGTTGAACCTGACCACCGCATTTTCCCCCACACACCTGGCTGTAGGATACATCTGTATTGAACGGACTGGCTTCATAAGCACATAATTACTAAGAAATAAGCCATTCTCTTCAATAATTGCTGCCGTGCGGGGGCGAACAGCTACCTCTGGATTCCAGTTATGTATCATAGTGAAGGTGACCTTAGCCCCTTTCTTTATGTAGAACTCAGAGACGCCCAGATGCAGGCCGGCTTCTTCGTTAGAAGCAGTGGTACAACCGGTAATGATATGCAGCTCTGAGTTTTCTTCAGCAATGATGATATTGTGCACATTCTGAGCAAGCCGTGCTTTTGCCAGATAGAGACAGGCCTGAACAGGGTAAATGGTCTTATAGCCGGGCAGTGCCCTGATGAAGTAGCCATTATGCTGGTTCAATTCCACACTGGCAGTGTACTTATCGGTATCCACAGCTACTGCCTGCCACCAGTAGTCTGACAGCCAGTCATACTTTTCCAGAGCCTGGCTGACTGCCATCACTTCCACGCCCTCTTGCCTGACCGAACTATGAACTGGAGCATTATCCATCTGGATAAAGGTCCCTGCTCTTTGGCCCGGGTCATCCAAAATGACTCCTGCTTCCAGCATCCGCTCTTTGGCCTTGGCCGGCAGCTTCGATGGGTCAGTCTGGTAAGGCTGCTCCTTAGCTGAGCTAACATAAATGCCCAAATCTATATCCTCACCAAAAGGTGCCGGTTTAGCTGACGCTACTTTAGCCTTTTCCTCGGTTGTTTTGGGGGATTCTACTTGACGCATTTGACACACTCCACGTAGCCTTTTGCCTTTATAGTTTTTAGTATCTCGTGAGGGTCGCCTTCACAGACAATCCGGCCATCCAACATGACGTAACCTGTGCGGGCGTTAACATAGTCCAGGATATGACCAGTATGGGTAATGATGAGTCCCATGCATTTTCGCTCAGGTATGGGACAATCTTTTTCCAGCAAGCTATTTAACAGTTCACCGATAAGGACGATATTTACCAGGTCAACGCCTGATTCCGGCTCATCTATCAATGTTAATGTGGGCTTCTGCGCCAGTAATTGCATCAGTTCGGAACGCTTTATCTCCCCTCCCGAAAACCCGTAGTTTATCTCCCTATCCAGAAAATCGGCCAGGTTAGTTTTCTCTGCGAGTTGACGGATGCGCTCTTCCTGTCCTTCCCCTCTGAGGCAGGCAGCCACTATGTCACGCATTTTTACACCCCGAACCACCGGTGGCCGCTGGAAGGACATACCAATCCCCAAGCGGGCTCTCTCATCCAGCAGCAACATAGTTATGTCCTGGCCTTTAAAAATGATTTTGCCTTTGGTTATCCGATACTTGGGGAAACCCATTATCGCCATGAGCAAAGTGGTTTTCCCGCTGCCGTTGGGACCGAAAAGGACATGGGTCTCGCCCAGCTTCATCCCCAAATTTATGTCATGCAAAATCTCCCGCCCTTCCACCTCTACAGTTAGCTGCTCAATGCTTAAAGCCACTTCACCCATGCTGTCCCCTCCTTTTGTTTATTTAAACTCCATCCAGTGACCAATGTTCTCTTTTAGTAAACCACCCTGTAGGGTCACTGAGATACTCGTAGGAATCGAGAAGTGCGAGATGGTGCCCCCGCTCCTCACCCGCCAGAGTCTCATAGAATCGCTTCTCCACGGGGAGGGCGCTTTCTGCGCTTCGAGAGTTATATAAATTATAAGACTTGACCTCCATATCCATAGCTATCTTGATAGCTTCGAGTTCAGACTCGGCCACTTTAAACTTGCTACCTAGCGCTTTAGTGGCTGCGGCGAACAGAGACTTGAGCCCTTTCCCTTTCTCGGATGGTGGTCCTACATCAGGCCAATTCTTTCCTCTCCTTAGAGCTGCATATATTTCCTCAAACTTTTTACGGTGCACGTCCTCTTCATTAGCTAGCTGTTGAAATAGTTCCTTAGCTAGCTTGTTGCTGCTTCTCCGGCTTGCCTTCTGGTAAAACTCCTTGCCCTCTACCTCCATCCGAACAGCGAGCTGAAGCACCTCTATGGTTCTGGCCTGTTCATCCTTCATTCATCGCCCTCCCCTTTAAAGTTCTGTCCGAGCCTATTGGGCTGTCACGCCGCCATCAACTATCAGAGCAGTGCCGGTAACAAAAGATGACTGCTCACCGGCTAAGTACAAGGCGGCCTGAGCTATTTCTTTTGGCTCGCCCCATCTGCCCACGGGCTGACTTTCACGGAGAAACTTTTCAGCTTCTGCCTGGGAGCCAGTAAAGCGATCTAACATTGGCGTCTTGACGGCACCGGGACAAATACAGTTCACCCTGATATTTTTCCTGGCATACTCCAGAGCCATAGTTTTGGTGAGCAAGACTATCCCGCCTTTAGAAGCACAGTAGGCAGGCATATTGGCGACGCCAACCAACCCGGCAATAGAAGCAGTGTTAATAATAACCCCGCCGCCTTGCTTTAACATCTGTGGAATGGCATATTTTGAGCCCAGGAAAACGCCTTTAAGGTTAACAGATAATACCTTATCCCAATCTGCCTCCGAGACATTCTCAGTCGGCCCTAACGGGCCTTCAATACCAGCATTGTTATAAAGAATATCCAGCCTCCCGTATTTGTCGATGGCTGTCTTTATCATTTTCTGGACATCAGTAGCTTTGGATACATCCGTCGCAACAAATGTAGCCTCGCCACCTTTTTCTTTTACTAGCTTCACTGTTTCCTTCCCACCCTCGACAGAATAATCAGCCACCACAACCTTAGCCCCCTCCTCCGCAAAAAGTAAGGCTGTAGCTCGACCGATACCCGAGCCGGCACCAGTTATCACAGCTATTTTATCCTTAAGCTTCATATTGCGCCTCCTGATATAGATTCCTTTTTTACTTCCTTAAAGCCTGCTTCAAATCCGTCGAACTTCTGTCTGTAAGCTTTGGCCCGGGCTACGATTTAACTAATTTCATATCCTGGCCACAACAGACCAGAGTACCGCCGCCAACCTTGGTCACCGTCACCTCATTGCCGCAGACATTGCAGCGATATTTTTCGCCAACTTTTTTAACAGCCATTTTCACCTCCTCAATTATTTACTATTTATAGCCAACAAAAAGCCGGAATTCAAATTCTTTGTGATTCTGCCTTGAGTTCCGAAAGCTGGCGCAGATGCTTTTTCTCTTCGTTCGATATGTTGAAGACTACTTTGCGGTCCCTCTCCCTCACCAAGTTCTGCAATTCTGTGTAAAAGAGGATGGAATCTTTCTCAGCCTGGATTCCGGTGTCAAGGGCTTCAATTTCATTGGACACCCTAGCAGCCTTTTGTCGGGCCTCGGTAACATTGGAAAATACTGCGCTGTCAATTAATGATTGGAGGTAAAGCATATATTCTTCGGTGTAAGTTTCCGGAGGCTTCACTTGCCCCAGAGAACCCGACATGCCCTGAAAGGTATCCAGATGTTTCTTTTCTTCTCCAGCGAGATGGTTATAGATGTCTTTGACATCCCTATTTCCGGTCTTATCAGCCAGAGCTTGATAGAACGCCATACCGTTCCTTTCTATGCCTATAGCTATTTCTAAGAGTTCGCTTCCTGAGAAAAAAACACCCATTTCAATTCTCCTTTTTAATATTATTTATTCGCTGAGCCTCCCACGGTATACTTCCTCCCTACCTGTAAAAATAAGAGGACTACCAGGACAATGCCTAACAACTACGCCTGAACGGCTTTTTATGGACTAGCTTTGCTTGTACCTTATATACCATTGACCCACCCATATAATCTTCCGCTATAAGGCGAGGTGAATAGAGTGGTAAGTTTGCTTAATAATACAGCAAAAACTGATTATCGTCAAACAGCAGTGTCATTGCCAGCCCCTTGCTTTTTGTCATTGCGAGCCCCGACTTGTCGGGACGTGGCAATCTCAGCGGCTAAATTCCAAATCCCAATATCTAAATCCTAAACAATGCCAAATGACAAGGCTCAAATGTCAAACCAAGCTCAAAATTCAAAGGACAAAACAGAATAGTTTTGGCATTTAGGCATTTGGATTTCAATTGTCATTTGGGTTTTGACATTTGATTTTTGAATTTCGATATTATTATTTGGGATTTGGTGCTTGGAATTTAGGATTTTCCCTTTAGAGATTGCTTCACATCTTGTCCGGAGCGGCCATGCCCATGAGGCGCAGGACTTTAACCAAAGCAATCTGAGTTGCTTTGACCAGCTTGAGGCGGGCCTTGGTTAGCGCTTCGTCCTCAGAGACAACCCGGCATTGCTTATAGAAGCTGTGAAACACGGTGGCTAAATCCTGGGCATAGTAAGGCAGGTGGTGAGGCTCGAGACTAACTGCCACCCGTTCTACTATTTCGGGGAGGAGTATTAAGCGGCGAATTAAGGTTAGCTCCGGCTCGGTGGTAAGCAGAGAAACATCGCCCTGACTGCAATCTATCCCCCGCTGTTTCGCTAAGCGCAGAATGCTGGCAATCCGGGCGTGGGCATATTGAACATAATACACGGGGTTTTCCGCTGATTGCCGCTTAGCCAGCTCCATATCGAAATCCATCTGGCTATCAGCAGAACGGGAGAGGAATATGAAGCGACAAGCATCCGAGCCTACCTCTTCTATCACCTCCTGTAAAGTAATAATATCGCCACTACGCTTGGATACTTTAACTATTTCCTCCCCGCGCCGCAGGGTGACTAACTGGCAGATTATCACCTTAAGCTGCTCAGGGTCCTGCCCCAGAGCCTTGAGCACCGCTTTCATCCGGGGGACATGTCCCTGATGGTCAGCCCCCCAGATATCAATCACCCAGTCGAATTTCCGCTCCAGAAACTTGTTGTAATGGTAGGCAACATCCGAGGCAAAATAGGTAGGAGAACCATCGCTGCGCACCAGGACATTGTCCTTGTCTTCGCCCAGGGAACTTGATGCAAACCAGGTGGCGTTTTCTTTTTTAGCAATATAGCCCCCGCTTTGGAGCAGTCCCATAGCCTTGCTATATTGCCCGCCCTGGTAAAGACTGCTTTCTGAGAACCAATTGTCAAAAACAACGTTTAGCGGCTCGAGGTCCTGTTTAATTCCCTGCAACATCATGGCAACCCCCACCTCCGCTAGTTGCGAAGCTGCCTCGCTCTCAGACAACAATAAAAATCTATCGCCTTGCTCCTGAACTATTTCTTTAGCCAGGTCCACCATGTAATTACCATGGTAGCCATCCGGGGGCACGGCAGCTTCCTTACCCAGACATTGCTGGTAACGAGCATAGAGGGAACGGCCGAAGTTATTTATCTGGTTGCCCATATCATTTACATAATATTCCTTTCCCACAGTGTAGCCCGAGGCAGTAAGCACATTAGCTAAAGTACTGCCTAAAACGGCACCACGACCATGCCCCACGTGAAGAGGTCCGGTGGGGTTGACACTAACGAATTCCAGTTGGACCCGCTTACCTTTGCCTGGCTCAATATCGCCGTAAGATTCACCCGCAGCCAGGATTGATTCCACCTCCGTGCTCAGCCAGTCCTCCCGCAAGGTGAAGTTAATAAAGCCTGGGGGAGCAACCCAAACCTTGTCAACCTGGGGCGGCGGTACGATATGCTCAGAGATTTTTTCGGCTATAGCCATGGGAGATATCTTCATCGCCCGAGCCAGCTTCAAAGGAAGGCCTGAAGCAAAATCTCCGTGTTCGGGATCTTGAGGATGTTCTATGAGCACGTCGGGCAAGGCGGCTGAAGCCAGGGCACCTTTTCGCTGTGCCTTCAATATAGCCTGCCGCAAACATTTGGCTAGTTCTCTCCTGATCATGATTAAATTAACCCCAATAAATTTGATTCTAAATTTAACGGGTTCTCACCAAAATCGCAAGATTTGCGTGGATTTAGCTCCATTCAGCGCCCTTGGACCATACTCGGCTCAATTGTTGACGTAAAGGTTGATGTTCAGCTTTGTTTAAACGGGGGTCTCTTTGAAAAAGAGTCATTGCCTCTTGCCGGACTAGCTCCAGACTGCGTAAATCGGTTAGCTTGGCCAGTTTGAGGTCGGGCAGGCCGCTCTGTTGGGTGCCGAAAAATTCCCCGGGACCCCGCAGCTCCAGGTCTTTCTCAGCCAGGGCGAAGCCATTATGGACCTTCTCCATCAGCCGCAGGCGCTCCCCTGCCTCCGGTGAAAGCTTTTCCGGGATAAGCAGGCAATAGCCTTGTTCCTTATCCCGCCCCACGCGTCCCCTGAATTGGTGGAGCTGAGATAAACCAAAACGTTCCGCCCCTTCTACCATCATGACCGAGGCCCTGGGCACGTCAATGCCCACCTCCACTACCGAGGTTGACACCAGAATATCCAGCTCCCCGGCTCGAAAATGGCGCATTACTTCTTCTTTCTCAGGACCAGGCATTTGACCATGGAGTAAGCCTAATTTTAAATCCGGGAAAACCTCTCGGGATAGTCGCTCATATTCCGTTGTGGCGGCTTTTGCCTCCAGTACCTCGGATTCCTCGATTAAAGGGCAGATTATGAAAGCTTGCCGGCCATTGTTGACCTGGCGATGGAGGAAGCTGTAAGCTTTTTCCCTATCTTGTGGTTCGAGGCATTTTGTTTTCACTACCTGTCGTCCCGGCGGCAACTCATCAATAACCGAAAGGTCGAGGTCTCCATAGAGCGTCAGCGCCATGGTTCGAGGAATAGGTGTGGCTGTCATGACCAGAACATGAGGGTTAAACCCCTTTTGCCTCAGGGCCGAGCGTTGTAATACGCCAAAGCGGTGTTGCTCATCTATCACCGCCAGTCCTAATTTGTTAAATTCTACCTCCTTTTGAATAAGGGCATGGGTGCCGATAACAATATCCACTTCACCTTGCTTAATTTTACCGTGCAACCTTTCCTTCTCACTGTTGCTGAGGCTCCCGATGAGTAAAGCGATGGTCAGCGGCCGGGATAGAAACTCCGCGTAGCACCTCATAGTCCCTTCGCCCGGCTCGGAACAGGGTTTCTGGGTGCCGACCTGGGACAGATAGTTACAGATATTGGTGTAATGTTGCTCGGCTAAGACCTCAGTGGGCGCCATTAACACTCCCTGGTAACCGTTGGCCGCTGCTATCAAGAGAGCCAGGGTCGCAATTATGGTTTTGCCGCTCCCTACCTCTCCTTGAAGAAGACGTGACATGGCTTTGGCTTGCTTGAGGTCGGTCAAAATTTCCTGCAACACCCGCTCCTGCGCCTGGGTCAATGTGAAAGGCAGGCACTGTAAAAATCTGCCGATAACTTCCTGGTCTATACGAAAGGCATTACCCGGTTGCCCTTCCTGCCAGTCTCTCTTTTTAGCCAGTACGCCTAACTGAAGCAGAAATAGCTCGTCGAAGGATAACCTCCCTCTTGCCCTTTCCGCCATTGTCTGGTCATGGGGGTAGTGAATTTGAGCGATTGCAGTGGGGAGGTCTAATAATTGGCAGCGGGTCTTAATCTCCGGGGGCAGGAAATCGCTCAATTGCCAGGCATAGCCATCCACAGTCTCCTTGGTCCATTTCCTTACTTGCCGGGGATATAAGCCTTGAGTAAGGGGATAGATGGGAACCAGTCGCCCCGTGTGAATCAGTTCTTTATCTCCCAGCAATTCCCATTCCGGGGACTCGAATACTTTTTGTCCTTTGAACAGGCCGACTGAACCGCTAAGTACTATCCGGGCATTAGTACGGAAGCTTTTTGCCAGGTAGGGTTGATTAAACCAGACTGCTCTGATGTTTCCTGTCTCGTCGCCGACAATTGCCTCCGTGCCCCGCCGGTTGCCCAGAGTAGCCACTCTGGCTTGCCAGATTGTGCCTATGATGGTTTGCTCTTCACCTTCTATAAGTTCCGAGACGGGTTTCCTCCGGCTGTAATCGACATAGCGCCTGGGGAAGAAGTAAAGCAAATCGCGTATTGTCCGGACATTGAGCTTGGCAAATTTTTTGTCTGCGCTGGTCGAGATGCCTTTGATAATAGTTATGGGCGAGTCTCCGCAGCTTTTGTAGCATGTGGCGCATCAATAAATTTGGAAATTGTGTCTTTTCTATCTTTTTCCACAAGTTTTCCGAGTCGCTCT
>DATBWO010000233.1:0-2907 GCA_036514775.1 Dehalococcoidia bacterium
GTAGATGAATCAGTCAACTACAAAAATCCGGAAGGCTAGACATTAAATAAGAAGGTAACAACATCCCCATCCTGGATGATGTAATTTTTGCCTTCTGTTCTCAGCAGGCCTCTTTTTCGCGCCTCAGCTAGATTGCCGCAGCTTTCCAAATCGCTGTAGCTGATAACCTCAGCTCGGATAAATCCCCTCTCCATATCGGAGTGAATCTTTCCTGCCGCTTTTGGTGCTGGAGTTCCGCCAGGGATAGTCCAGGCCTTTAGCTCCGAGGAAACTGTAGTGAAAAAAGAGACCAATCCCAGAAGACTATAGGAAAGGTCGATAACCCGGTTGAGCGCCGGTTTGCTCAGCCCCATAGCTTCACGGAATTCTTTGGCCTCAGTGTCGCTGAGTTGAGCTAGCTCCATCTCCAGCTTGCCGCAGAGGGCGACCACGGCAAACTGGGGGTAAAGGGAACTTATCTCACCCTCCAATTTTGAAGCCTGTGATATTTGCCCCTCTCCGATATTAAGGACCGCCAGCATGGGTTTGGCGGTAAGAAATTGATAGTTGGCTAACATTTTGAATTCTTCTTTAGCCAGGCCTTGCAGCCTTATTGGTATATCCTTCTCTAACTCCGCCTTAACCTTTTGAAGCAAAAGTTGCTCCTTTAAATAGGACTCCCGCTCTGCTGCTTTGGCAGATTTCAGACTCGTCTCCAGTTTTTCCAGCCTTCTCTCCATAATAGCTAAATCGGAAATGGCGAGTTCTAAATCTAGGGAAGCTATATCTCGTTTCGACTCTATGCTTCCTTCAGGATGAGGGACCTTGTCGTCCTCAAAAGCCCGGACTACCTGGAGCAAGGCATCGGCAGTGGTTAGATAGTTCAGGAATTCTCCCCCTGCTCCTTCTTTACCGAAGCCTTTGATGGAACCGGCAATATCTATGTAACTCACCTCTGCGGGAACAGTCTTTTTGGGCTGGAATATGCCTGCCAGCACTGATAGTCGGGAATCGGGCACCTTAGCCACGCCGATATTGGGAGCCAGGGTCGGGGAGTAAGCGGCCACTTCAGCCTTGCCTCTGGTCAGAGCATTAAAGATAGTCGTTTTGCCGCTCTCAGGTAGCCCGATAATGGCAATTTTCATGATTATATCCTAGCATATTTTGGCTTTGAGCTTCTGCCAGGAAAAGCCGGTGCTGTGATAGAATACAAGGTGCATGCTCTATATTCTTTACGGTCAGGACGATTTCTCCCTTTACCAGGCTGTGAAGGAAATTAAAGCCAGCCTGGGCGATTGGGAAATGGTAGCGGCTGGCACCACCAACTTAGATGGGCAACGTCTAACCTTAAATGAACTTAGAGATAAATGTGGTGCCGCTCCTTTTTTATCCTCACATCGCCTGGTTATAGTCGATGGTTTATTAGAACGCTTTGAGGTAAAACAAAGCCGACCGCGGTCTGGCAAAGGCAAATCGGGAAATGGGCTGGGGGAATGGGAAGCCTTGGCTTCCTACATCAAGCAGATGTCCGAAACGACTGTGCTGGTGCTGGTTGATGGGGAGGTGAAGGGTCAAAATCCTCTATTAAAGAAGCTTTCACCATTAGCCGAGGTAAGGGCTTTCCCCTTGTTGCGAGGCAAGGACTTAAAAGCCTGGATACTACAACGGGTAAAGGCAGAGGGCGGTGATATCACTCCCCAGGCCGTGAATTTGCTTGCTGAGCTCATAGGTGGAGACTTATGGGCTATGGAGGGTGAAATCCAGAAACTGCTTCTTTATTGCCAGGAGCGACCCATAGGCGAAGATGATGTTAGACAACTGGTAAGTCATGTCCAGGAATCTAATATCTTTGCTCTGGTGGATGCCGTAGCCGAAGGTCGGACCGAGTTAGCCCAACGGATACTTCATCGGCTGTATGACGATGGTATGGCGCCAACCTATATCATGGTCATGATTACCAGGCAATTCCGCTTAATAGCTCAAGCCAGAGATTTGGGAAAGGGTCTGTCCCACCTGCAGATTCAGGATAGGTTGGGGCTGAAACCAGGCTATGGCTTAGATAAAACGCTTAGACAGGCCAAATTGTATGATTTTGAGGGCGTAAAGCGGGCTTACGATAAGCTTTTGGAAACAGACTTAGCCATCAAAACTGGCAAATACAGCGATAAATTAGCTCTCGAACTCCTGGTAACCGAACTTGCCTGCCAGTAATTCTCTCTCCCCATTCTAAACAATGACAAATAACAAAGCTCAAATGTCAAATCAAGCCCAAAACCCTAAATAATGACAAATGACAAAGTTCAAAACCCAAAGTAAGAAAAAGAAGTAGTTTTGGCATTTAGGCATTTGGACGTTGACATTTGGGTTTGTTTAGGCCTGCCCTGAGCGAAGTCGAGGGGATTTAGTGCTTAGAATTTCGCTTGAAATTGCAGAGGAGGTTTAGCATGAAAGCATGTGAAGGACGAATTGGCCGGGTTTTCGTGATACGGCTGGAGGACGGAGATGTAGTGCCCGAATGTATCGAGCGTTTCGCTGAGGAGAAGCGGGTGTCTGTGGGACAGGCTATCATGGTGGGTGGGATTGGAGGTGGCGACGTCGTTGTCGGCCCGAGACGTTCGGAAGAAAGACCGCCAGAGCCCATGCTCCTGCCTATTGACGGAGCGCATGAGGTGGTGGGGGTAGGCGTGCTCGCCCCCGGTGAAGATGGCAAACCGGCTCTGCATATCCATGCTGCGCTGGGTCGGGCAGGGCAGACCATGACTGGATGCCTGCGGCATGGCGTCACCACCTGGCTTGTGGGAGAAGTTATCCTCTATGAAATCCTCGGCGCAAAGGTGTTTCGTATTCAGGACAAACAGAGCGGCTTCGAGCTTCTGGAGCCGAGGACATGATAACAGATGTCATTGCGAGCCCCGACTTGTCGGGGCG
>DATBWO010000234.1:0-6297 GCA_036514775.1 Dehalococcoidia bacterium
GCGGGCCGGTCTCGAGGACGCCCTCTCGGGCCGGGGGCAAATCAGCCCGGTGCCAGGTGGGGGAGACGGGCGGGGTCTGGATGTGCTGCCCGATGATAGCCACAGAATCGTCACCCACGAAAGGCGGTCTTCCTGTAACCATCTCATAGAGCATAGCCCCTAATGAATAGAGGTCGGCTTTCGACGTCACCTTACCGCCCATGGCCTGCTCCGGAGGCATGTAGGAAACCGTGCCCACCATCATGCCGTCGTGAGTGAGGCGTGAGCGGTCAATGGCGACAGCCAAGCCGAAGTCGCCTATCTGAGCAACCCCGCCGGCGGTGAGCCAGACGTTGCCCGGCTTCAGGTCGCGGTGGATAATGCCCTTGGCATGGGCAAATTCGAGGCCGCGGCAGACAGCCTCGGCTATTTCCAGAGCCTTGTCGAGGGGGAGGCGGTGGTCGGGCGCTTTCTCTATAAGACCGTCCACATCTCCGCCCGCCATAAGAGGCAGAACGATATAAGGCTGGCCATGCTCATCGCTCATTTCATATATGCTAACGATATTGGGATGGTCTCCCAGCTTGCCCATCGCCTGGGCTTCACGCTTGATGCGGGTGCGGGCGGCTTCATCCAGCTTCTCGGTCTTTATCAGAGCGAAAGCGACATCCCTGTCCAGCACCGTATCATGGGCCAGGTAGACCTTCTTCTTGCCGCCTTCCCCGAGGAACTTCTTGACAGTATAACGGCCGTTGGCGAAGGAGGTGGGGAGGGGAGATGAAGGAGTTGAACTGGGAGAGGGAGATTTAGTGGATTGTTGAATGGGTGCCGACTCGCCAAGAGGATTGGCACACTCTTCGCAAAATCTTGCACCTCGGGGATTCGCGTGTTGGCAATACGAACACACAACCTCATTCACAAGAGGTTGGGCGCAACTAATACAGAACTTTGCTCCCTCTCGGTTTTCAGCTTGGCACTTTAGGCACTTCATAACACGCTTCCATACAGGAAAATTGGGTATAGTCTACTACCATTTTTCTGGGTATGTCAAAAAAAACGCTGCATACAGATTTCTTCTTAGGTAACGAAGAAGTAAAAAGTGACCCTGCTTAACTAAAGAGCCTTAAGTAAAGTCTTATCAAATTAGAAAGGCAGAGGCGTTAATTCCTCTGCCTTTTTGCTGCGCTATTGACCGCTTAATTATTTTGCAGCGTCGATGCGGAACATCTTTGTGCTGCACGTCGCACGTGCCCTAGGTTACTGGTTTCTCCGTCGTCATTTTTATCTCTTTGGCACCCTTAATCTCTTTTTGGGCTGGCATTTCAGGCAAACCCTGCATACCTATGACATTAACATGATTGAGGTCAAGTCAAGCCATCTTACACTTTTCGCCTTACGGCAGAATGACGTTCTATGAACTTGACTAAGTGACCGCCTTTACATTACGCTATCTACCGGAACAAGCGTTATATATTCACGGCAGGTGTTTTTAACAAGGTCTGAAGCTATGCACCAATTAACATTGATGCCGATGTTTGTGCAGTGGTAACATAGCTTTGGCTTAAGGCGTCCTTTGAAATCTACGCTTTCGCCTGGACTGCAACCTCCACTGGAGAGCTAAATGAGACTTGACCCTGGCAAACCATACTATACCGCCTATGATAAAAGGTACCGGGCTGCCTACCAGCAGGGCGCCGACCATTGGGGTCATTTAGCGGGGGAAAAGGAGGTCGCTTCCCTCGTCTCCAGTTATCTTATCAGGTTCAAACTGGCAGGGAAGAGGGTGGTGGAATTCGGGTGCGGGGATGGGTGGATGGGAGAACTGCTTACCGGACTCGGCTGCATCTATGAGGGATATGATATTTCACCCGCCGCTATCGAAAAAGCGACAGTTAACCTGGCTGGCAGTCTAAACGCAAAGGCTGTCCTCAAAGACGTTGTGCTGGATGAACTGCCCTCGAACGCTTTTGACGCTGGGATAGAAGTTCAATTCATCCACATGCTCATCACTGATAAAGACAGGAAGAAGTACCTCAAGAATGTTTACAGGTGCCTGAAACCCGGCGCACCTTTCTACTTCGTCCATGATTCATACCGTGAAGATGCTTACGAAGGCGTGATAGATAGCTATGAGCAATGGCTTAAACTGACCAATGATGATGTTGTTACGCCCGAACCTCGTACCGCCTATAAGAAAGGCGCAGAGGTAACTGTGCAGGTGCCTTTAATCGCCGCCAGAGCTAGGACCGAGAGGGACTACCGGAAACTTATGGAAGAAGCAGGTCTGGAAGTTCTTGAGTTAGTTATCTCAGAGGACCGCATGCGAGCGAATATACTTGTCAGGAAGCCATGAGCCTCCAAGCAGGTAGTTGGTTGAATGGCTGAGTTGTGGTAATATAAAGAAAATAAGCTCCGATATTTTTTGGCATTCGTGATTTGGTTGGTCTTTTTGAGCCGGGCGGGAAAGCTGTAACCAGGGGTAGAGATGCTGATATGAAAATAGAAGCTAAATATGATAAAAAAGCCAATTCTGTGTACCTGTTTTTTTCAGACAAGCCGGTTGCCTACTCAAAAAGACTGGATGCGGAACGGATTGTAGACTACTCTGAAGAAGGAGAAATCAGGGGCATTAAGTTCTTGTCTGCTCGCTCAGGCGTGAAGATAGATGATTTACCTTATAAGTCATCGGTAGAGCCTGCCTTACACGATAAAGGCATCATAACAGATGCACTCACCAGTCACGTTTCCAGGGATTCTGACGAGACTCATGTAAAAGCGCCATTAAAAGACAGGATAGTAGCCAAGTTGTGGACCATTGTTGCCATCTTATTCGGCATCGGTTTTACCGTGGTGGATATTCTGCTGGCGCGGAATTTGTTCGTTTTAAGTTCACTGGAAGGTATATTGGCTTCTATGTTCGGTCTGGTTGCCGCGATGTTTCCTACCGTGCTCGGTTATTATGTTTTACTGGCCTGGGTAATCGATACCCGTAGTCAGACCCGCTCTCTTTAGGTTCCCAAGCCCTCCGCTTATCTATGTCGCCTTAAGTCAACTCTGTTTGAGCCAGACCCGCCTCTCATTTAAAAAGAAAACTCTGCGGGTTGGTGCAGCAAAAAGCATGTTTCTCTGCGTCGGTTAGGTCTTTTGTTTCGGAAAAATAGCTTATATATTCGTAGTATGAATCAACCGAACCGAGGACTACGGCGTAGTCTGAACCGAACATAATCCGGCTTGTCAGTTTAGCCCTGTCGCCTTTTGAACTTCCAAGAACATTTTTCAGATGCGCGTAGTATTCTTTGCTCGTAGCCTGGCAGGAGAAATCCGTATAGACGTTGGCATTCTCTTTTATGAGCTTAATCATTGACTGGAGTCGCTGGTGTTCTTGCTTGTAATCAGGCTTTATCGAGGCAAGCGGCCCCTCATATTGGGCCGGGAAATGGGCAAGGTTCAGTTTTAGAGTGGGGTAATGTTCGAGGACGGTCTGCCACTTCTCTACCGAGGTTAAGTTTGCCAGTTTCTTTTTGTCTTCGATAGCGACGAATCCGCCGCTGCCCCCGTGAGATGTTATCGGTATACCTCTGTCCGCACAGTACATATAAAGTGCCGTAACCTTGTCCATCTCTGTTTTATAATCCTTTGTTCCGGCATCCGGCCAGGGGTCGAACCCCAGTGGAGGATATACCTTGACTCCAGCGAAGAAGTTGGTTCCGATATGTTCGATATGCCCATCGAATTGCCCTATGTTTTTTTGGAAATTCGACCTTGAGCCTCTGTAATTATTATCGAAGTAGCGGTTAAGCACATCTTCAATCTTATTCAGTTTGTAGTTTTGCGTGTTAATACCCAAGAATGGGTAAACTTCAAAAAGTCTCTTTGTGCCCTTCTTCAAAAATGGATATTTTACTTCTATTGCATCGCCGCCCGGAAGGGTAACGTCAGCCTGACTGTATCTATTAATTGAATTGAAGACGTCCACTACTTGCCCCATTATCGGTTTCTCCGAAGGATCACCGTAGTGGCAGTCTGGATTTAATACTTTGCCCTTCGACCCGAAATCCATCATGAGGGGTGTTAAAACTACTTTATTGTAAATATTTTTACCTATATGGAGACCATCTTCCTTGAGGTGCGGTTCTTTTTTCCTTTTGCTGACGGGGTCACTGTCTTCTCTGAGACAATTCTCAATTATCAAAAAGAAGCTCCCTATATCATTTTCGAGCACGGATAACAGGTTGGTAGTCGTCTTCAGGAATGTGTTCATCAACCGGGTCATTTGTGGTTTGAACCACTTGATTAGTACGTAAATCAAAGCTAGCCACGTAACCAATGAAGCTGCTACGGAAACAATGGAAGGCCATCTGAATAGAAGAAGGGTGAGCGCTATTAGTGCCGCAAGTATGATTCCGGCGACTGCCGCGATTACTGTTACTTTGGATGTAGCTGTGACGATGACATTTTGAATGATTGACCCGGGAGATAATTGGAACCTTTTTAAGAAAGCAGTAAAAGAAGGGTGGCTTAAATCAAATGCGTGCAGGTGGATATCAAAAAATGTGTCGCTTCCCAGATTACTTACCGTCATACTGGCACCTCCGTTGTGAAACGAATTCTAGTTCCGACATCTGTAAATTGTCAATGCTGATGGCAGCCTGAGTCCTTGTTGACCGTTTAGTCTAAACCAGAGTATATTTACAGCGTGAAAGGTCGGCCTTGGTTGCAAATCCTTATTGTCGGAATCATATTGTTTTTTGCCTCAGAAGAGGCATTGTTAATCACAGGCAACCCAAACTTCTTCCCCACCATTTTACTATTAGGCTCTTTTCTGATTCCAGTAGTATTTGTCGCTTATTTTTATGAGCATGTCAGGCATAGAGACATCTCTTTACCCTTGTTGACCACCTGTTTTGTTGTTGGTGGGGTAATCGGCGCCATAGCTGGAGGTGTCCTCGAATACAATACTTTGCGTGGTATGGGTGTGTTATCGTTATTGGGGGTAGGTTTAATAGAGGAAAGCGCTAAACTGATATTCCCGATTTTTGTCTATCTGGGCTGGCGCTACAGGCATGAGGCAGACGGGTTGCTTTTCGGTATTGCTGCCGGTATGGGCTTTGCCGCATTAGAAACGATGGGCTATGGCATGGTGTTTTTGATACAGTCAAGGGGAGATTTGGGCGGCTTGCAGCAGCTATTGGTACTGCGGGGTTTTTTGTCCCCCGCAGAACACGCCGCCTGGACAGGGTTTATCTGCGCTGTTCTCTGGCATGAACGCGAACGAAATGGGCAAGTTTCGATTAATCTACGAGTTGTGGGGTCGTTTGTTTTGGCAATTGTTCTGCACGGTCTCTGGAATATATTCAACAATGCCAGTGGTGATACCGAAGTACGGTTGTATCTGCTTGTGACAGGCAACGTTGTACTTGCCGTCATCAGCCTGTCACTTGTATTTTACCGTTACCGGAAGGCTAAAAAGGCGCTGGCAGAAGTTCCCGACACAGGTGTTACTCAGAAGGGGGCTTGAGAGTTTGGCAAAACGCCGTATAGATGCTTTGCTGGTGGAGAGAGAGTTGGTGGAGAGCCGGGCGAAAGCCCAGGCTTTGATTATGGCTGGCGAGGTGACGGTAGATGGGATAATTGTCACGAAGTCAGGTACGCTGGTAGCCGAGGTTGCGGTTATCACTATCGCCGAACCGCCTCCCTTCGTTGGCCGCGGCGGCCTCAAATTAGACGATGCTCTCGACCAATTCAAGCTCGATGTTTCTGGCAAAGTAGCGGTTGATATCGGGGCTTCGACCGGTGGTTTTACTGATTGTCTTCTCAAGCGCGGGGCCAGCCGGGTCTACGCTGTCGATGTCGGCTACGGTCAGCTCGATTACCGCCTCAGGAAGGACGAGCGGGTGGTAGTGATGGAAAAAGTGAACGCCCGTTACCCCATCGATTTGCCTGAAAAAGTGGACTTGGCTACCATCGATGTCTCATTCATCTCAGTGGAGAAGGTAATCCCGCCGGTAGTGCAACTTCTGAAAGAGGGAGGCTATCTGGTGGTGCTAATCAAGCCCCAGTTCGAAGCCAGGCGGGAAGAAGTGGGCAAGGGGGGCGTCATTAAGCAGCCGTCAGTTCATGCCCTGGTGCTGGGGCGATTCATCGCCTGGGCAGTGGGGCATGGCTTCAGGCTGGGTGGGCTGGTTGCCTCAACGGTTTCAGGGGCTTCCGGGAATAGGGAGTTTTTCGTCCTGCTCAGGGTGACATAATTTCTTCCCAAACAGAGTAAACTGAGAGCAAGAATTCCCTTTCCCCTCAAGAGGGGAAGGGGATAAAGGG
>DATBWO010000235.1:0-3745 GCA_036514775.1 Dehalococcoidia bacterium
GGGGGCTAATTCATTTCTGCTTATTTTATGAAAGCCATCCATTTACTTCAACATCTCTCGACTGAGGTGGGTCTTCAAAAGCTCCAATTTTAGATTCTTATTTACCCAACCACTGGTCAATACGATTCTGGTTCTTGCTTATCCAGTCTGCCGCTACAACTGCTATTTCTTCCTCATTCACGTCCACCCGAAGCGTCAACTCGTTGATTTCGGCCTCGGTAACGGACATATTGTATATCAGGCGGTAGACATCTGGAGCCTTCTTAGCGAGTTCAGTCCGGATTACCTTATAGACGGTATATTCTGCCAGCCCCGTTCGGAGTGGATAGGGGTCTTTATCCCAATCAATTTCGCCCGTCCTGTCTGGGTCGACACTTTCCAGTCTTATCAGGTCCACCTGGCTGAAAATAACATGGGGCGACCACCAGACTACCAGAATAGGCTCTCCTTTCTTATCGGCAGCTATGGTACGGGCCATCATAATCGCCTCGCTCTGGTTGCTCAGGTATAATGGGAGGTCATAGCCCTGAATCATCCACGGGGCTTCATTGGCCCAGCCAACTTCTCCGCCCACCAGCTCACCCTTACCTGGGTTCTCCGGGTTCTCGAAGAGCTTCCAGTACTTCTTCAGGTCAAGAATGGTCTTGAGGTCGGGAGCCATCGGCTCGATACCCCGGGCCGGGTCGCCCTCAACGACATACCTCGGCACGACCCAGTAGTTGCCGGCGCCGCCAAAGATTTCTCCCGCCAGTTCGATAGCACCCTTGTCAAGGAAGGGTTGTATTTCCCCCCGGCGGGCTGGGAACCAGATTTCCGGCGCAATGTCTACTTCCCCCTTGTCCATCGCCGCCCAGATGATGGGTCCGTAGCCAAAGGTTCGCTCCACCGGGTAGCCTAGTTGCTTACTGATAATCTGGTAAAACATTTCGGTTAGAACCTGGTTAGATGTCCAGTTACCCTCACCCAGGTTGATGGTGGGTTTTTCCTGCACCACCGGCTTGGCACAACCACTGCCAAACAGCGCTAGCACAAGAACAAGGCTCACTAGTGATGTACCAAAGATTCCTAAAAGTCTTACACGATGCATTTCTTACCTCCTTCTATAATTAGAGTAACTAAGTTGATTGTAATGGATGTTCACTCCTTTCGTACAAAGTAATTTGTGAAGCTACTCCGAGCGTTTCACCACCGGCTGTCCTACCCTACTTAGAGCCTGAGTAAGACGGTCCAGAACTATGGCGATAGCCAGAATCGCCAGCCCAGCCTCAAAACCAGCGCCTACCCTGACCCTGTTCAGGGCAAGGAGCACGCTGTATCCCAGGCCACCGGCGCCAATAAAGGCTGCGATGATTACCATGGAGACCGACATCATAGTAGATTGGTTTACCCCGGCCATAATGGTACGGAGTGCCAGGGGTAATTCCACCTTTACCAGCATTTGCCAGCCCGAAGCGCCGAAGGCTCGGGCCGCTTCCTTAACATCCACCGGCACCTGGCGCAGTCCCAGGTTGGTAAGACGAATAGCTGGTGGCATGCCGAAAACCATAGTTGCGAGAACAGCCGGGACTTTGCCGACGCCGAGTAGCATCACCACCGGGATTAGGTAAATCAAAGAAGGGATTGTCTGCATGGCATCCAAAATAGGTCGAATAACGGCATCAATACGGTTGCTGCGGGAGGCGATGATACCAATCGGAATAGCCAATATTATGGCGAGGAGAACGGCAGTGCCCACCAACGCCACAGTGCTCATCGCCTCATCCCAGAGTTGCACCAACTGTATGATTAAGAGACCACCGCCTAACAGCAGCCCTGTACCAAGTGAGACTAACCTCCAGGCTAAGAGTCCCACAAACACCACCCATACCGGCCACGGAACCCAGAGGAAAAAGACCTCCAATGCCTTGAATACCTTACTAATGCCCAGTTTAATGGTCTCAAGAGCCGGGGAGAGATAGATAATAGCCCAGTCTAGCGCTGATTCTACGCCATTGCCAAGAGCTAACTTAGGCGTATTCAAATCGAACTGTCTGAGAAAAACCGCCGCCACAGCCAGGGCAGCCATTACAAGGATAAAAATAACATATCGCATGAATTTTCTTTGAGCAGCTCTACTCATATTTGCTGTCCTCCTTTAGAGTTTATCGTTATGGATATGTGAGGCGTTATCTTCAGGGGGCACCCCAACATTATTATGCGGCTTTTCCGGTTTCATCGTATTGATTAAAGCTTTTCTGGTAATTACTCCAAGTAAGCGTCTGCGTTCATCCAGTACAGCCACCGGAATATCGCCTTCGGCAATAAAAGGCAGGCTTTCTTCTAAAGGACTATCGGGAGAGGTCGAGGGAACTTCTTTCTGGACTATATCTTTCAAGTTACCAGGGCCCTTTTTTGCTGCCTCAAGAGCCTGAGCCATAGTCACGACCCCCTTAAGCTCGCCGCGGCTATCAGTAACGAAAGCGACCGGAGACTGTTTGACTATCATTTCCCTCATTGCCACTTCGATGTCGTATCTATCCCAGATGACTACTTCAGGTTCTTCCATAATGGTCTTCGCTGAGAGTATCTTTGCTTTAGGGACATCTCTTATGAACTCGCTCACATATTCATCGAGCGGTTGGAATACTATCTCTTGCGGGCTGCCTTGCTGGACTATTTCCCCGTCCTTCATAATGGCAATCCGGTCACCCAGTTTTAGCGCCTCAAACAGGTCGTGAGTAACGAAGACCACGGTTTTCTTTACAGTAGCGCGCAGTTTGATAAATTCATCCTGCAACTGCCGGCGAATGAGAGGGTCGAGAGCGCTGAAAGGCTCGTCCATAAGAAGTATGTCTGAATCCACTACCAGAGAGCGAGCCAGCCCTACCCTCTGCTGCATCCCTCCACTCAGTTCGTGTAAACGACTGTTTTCCCACCCTTTAAGGCCCACAAGTTCTAAAGCCTCCATAGACTTTGCGTTTCTCACTTTCTTGCTATCACCCCTAATCTCCAGACCAAAAGCCACATTCTCCAGGACGGAGCGATTCGGCAGCAATCCAAAGTGTTGGAACACCATACTTAACTGGTGACGCCGAAGTTTCTTTAGCGCAGACCGGTTCATCCGCGTAATGTCTTCGCCCTGAATAAATATCTTGCCTTTATCAGGTTCAATCAACCGGTTCATGCAGCGAAGGAGAGTCGATTTACCGCTTCCCGACAATCCCATAATGACAAAAATCTCGTTCTCACGGACGTCAAAAGAGACGTCCTTTACCGCAACAACCTGGCCTGCCTGCTCGATAATTTCTTGCCTGGTCGCCCCTTCGTCGAGCATGTCCCAAGCCACCTTCGGTCTGTCTCCGAATATCTTCCACACGTTTTGGCAAGAGATAGCTACATCATTATTATTTCCAGCCATAACACCCCCTTCAGCTAGATTCTAGCTCTCAAATATGTTGTGCCTATTTCTTCCTTCCGTTCAATCACTATTGCTCCCTTTGATGGATTAGACCACCATCGACCGGAGGCGAGTTGCCGAAATAGACCTTTGTATGAGGCCAGGGAATCTCTATGCCTTCTTTATCAAAGGCTTTCTTCAGCCTCAGGCGAAGCTCCCGCATAGTAGCCCACGGTCGCATAGGTTTAGTCTCACCAAGTATCTTTATTTCGATACCTGAATCGCCCAGCTTGTCTACTCCTAGAGCCTGTGGCGGCGTCAGAATCGAGGGTGCCCATTCCGGGTCCTCAGCCAGTTCCTTTCCGACCC
>DATBWO010000236.1:0-3949 GCA_036514775.1 Dehalococcoidia bacterium
CCATATAACAACCCCGCCGCGGTACAACATACTATTATTATGACTACATACCAGAAAAGCCTCCTGTTTCCAATTAACCGCCGAATAACAAGTATGCTGGGCAGAGAAATCACCGGGTCCGCAAGTAAGTAAGCCAACAGAGGTCCTCTCCCCATGCCAACATCTAGAAACAAACGTGCCATGGGTACCTCCACCAGCGTTGGGAAGTACGCGACAACTCCGAACAGGACTGCTCCGAATGTTGCCCCCACCGTTGTACTTCCGAAATGCTGACTGACGAACTCGGCTGGAATGACTACTCTGAGCATACCTGCCACAAAAACACCCACCAGCAATAAAGGAACAATGGTGCGGACAAAAACCCATGTTTCCCGCATCCAGCTCAGCACGTTATCTCGACTTAATGCACGCCGCGCTACGAATATAAGCGCTATAAAGAGCGGAGCAAGCCCAATCAATTTCACCTTAAGAACCTGTATCGCGGGCGAAGCTCCCCACAACAAGATGGCAAACAGAAGCCCAAAGAACACCCAGAGCCACTTGGAGGTAGGGCTATTCTCGGTCAGGGGAAAGGCCGATCCTGCTGCCACGTCGGCCGCGTTCCCAGATATTTTGTCAGGGAATAGAGCAGCCATGCTGGTGCCGATGATGACAGCAAAGCTGACAGAAAGGATAATTCGGGCCAGAGCAACGTCTACACCAATCAGCGCTGAGGTATAGATGATAGCCAGAATATTGGTAGCTGGTGCAGTATAAAGAAAGACAATCGCTGGTCCGAGGCCAGCCCCGCTTTTCCGTATCCCGGCAAACAGCGGCAAAATAGTACAGGAGCAAACAGCCAGGCAGAGTCCAGCCGCAACCGACATAGGATAAGAAATATATTTTGGTGAGCGCGGCCCGAGGTAGCGAAGGATTTTGTCTTTGGGGAAGAGCGCGTAGAGTGCCCCGGCTAAGAAGAAAGCTGGCACCACAAAGGGCAAGTGAACCAGGAGATAGTCTTGGAGAGTAGCAAGACCGCCTTTGAGAAGCTCAATAGCTAGTGCCATACCCTAGAATTCCTTTCTCAAATACGCATGAGCGTATATAACCGCCCAAGACTATCTTGGTATCGCTTTTGGCCCAACTCGCACGGCGTGGCTTAACCTTTCTTTATCCTGCAAGCTAGTTTCTTCATTAACGAGGGAACCGCGGAGCAGTTCGATTAGCGGGGCAGCATAGCTGTTCATCCTTTGCTCATCAATAGAGTAGACTATCCAAAGCCCGTCTCTCCTGGACCTAATAAAGCCAGCATCTTCAAGTATGCCGAGATTGCGCGAAGCGCGGGACTGAGAGATGTCCAATGCCTGCATAACCTCACAGACACAGCATTCCCTTTCCAGGAGTACCTTCAGAATTCTAATCCTGGTCTCGTCAGATAGAGCCTTAAACAGCTTTATAAAATCTCTCATCGCCATTCAGTAAATAAGTGTATTTTTATATTTGAATATCTGCATATACTTTACCCACGAAGATCCTGCTTGTCAAGACAACCCAGGAGACAAGAAATTCCTGAACGCTCCGCCCGTAAATAGCCAAGCTGAGAAAACTATGATGAAGGGCCTTACTACGCTCTCTTATATGCCTTTACGGTAATGCTCAGAAGCTTCGTCACTGCTTGGCTTCCCTCGCCTTCTATATGAAACTCCTTGCTGGACAACACCTGCACATTCTCAAAACCAGCTTTCTTTACCTTTTCCAAGTATTCTTGTTGTTCCAAAGCCCCGGCGATACAACCCGCCCACGCATCAGGGTCATCTTTTATTTCATCGGGGAATGCTCCCTCCGAAACTATGTCAGAGACAATGAGCCTGCCCTTTGGCTTCAAGACTCGGTAAGCTTCCTGGAAGACCTTAGATTTATCCGGTGCGAGATTGATAACGCAGTTGCTGATAATGGCATCCACAGATTCATCCTCGACTGGGAGGTTCTCGATTTCCCCCAGGCGAAAATCTACATTGTGGTAGCCGTGGTCCCTAGCGATACTTTTTGCCTTATCCACCATCTCCTCCGTCATATCAACCCCGATAACCCTGCCGGTGGGGCCAACTTTATTAGCTGCCAGGAACACATCTACCCCGGCTCCCGAGCCTAAATCCAGGACTACCTCGCCCGTTTTTAGGTCGGCTATGGCGGTGGGACTTCCACACCCTAAACCCATAATCGTCTCTTTGGGGATATGCTCCAAATCCTCTCTCGAGTATCCGATGGCTTCAGCTTGGACCGAGGGACTGACCCCACATCCACAACTTGGACAGCAGCTTTGTTGGTCTTGCTTGGCTATCCGGGCATATCTACCCTTCACCACTTTTTTGATTTCCTGCTCTTTCACAATTCACCTCCTGACATTTGCACAGCGCTAGCTCCTTCATTAGAGCTTCGCAATCAATAATTAACCTGGCTAATCTGGCATCCGCAAGCTTGTAGTAAACCTTCTGGGCTTCTTGCCTTTCTTTCACAATGTTGCATTCCCTAAGAGCCCTAAGGTGATGCGAAATCAGGGATTGCTCTTTATCCAGAACGCTGGCGAGTTCCCCAACACACCTCTCGCCCTTAGCCAGCAGCTCAAGTATTTGCAGCCTTGTCGGCTCCCCAATGCACCTCAGAAATCTTGATTGGTCTTCCATTATTGTTATATGAATCTCCGTTTATATGAATTATAATTCATATATAAACTGAAGTCAAAAGTCTTAAATGGGATAGTGCGACATGTCTAGCAGAATGCATAAAACGGCAGGAACCCGAAGGGGCATACTTGGGGATTATCGTGAAATTCCGGTGCTAGGTCTGTTTCTTCAGTTTCTGGTGTTTTAAGTAATCCTCGATAGCCGATTTAAGCGCCTCCTCGGCCAGGACCGAGCAGTGCATCTTGGCCGCCGGCAGCCCGTCCAAAGCTTCAGCCACTGCTTTGTTGGAGATTTTCAGAGCTTCTTTTATGCTCTTGCCCTTCACTATCTCCGTGACCATGGAGCTGGTGGCAATGGCCGCTCCACAGCCGAAGGTCTTGAACTTAGCGTCAACGATGATGCCATCTTTTACCTTGATGTAAAGCTCCATAACATCGCCGCAGACAGGATTCCCGACACGCCCCACACCATCGGGGTTCTCCATCTCCCCGACATTGCGGGGATTCTTGAAGTGCTCCATCACTTTCTCGCTGTACTGTGACCAAGGATCAGTCATTTATTCCACTCCTATTTTGGGGTTTTAAAAAGCGGGGACATGGCTCTCAACCTGGCGACAATGCCCGGCAAGACCTCCAGCACCCGCTCCACGTCTGCCTCGGTGTTTTCTCGCCCCAGGGTGAACCTGAGCGAGCCATGAGCCTGCTCGGGGGAAAGCCCCAGCGCCAGAAGAACATGGGATGGTTCCAGGCTTGCCGAGCTGCAGGCTGAGCCGGTAGAAGCACAGATGCCCTCTAAATCCAGATTCAAGAGCATGGATTCCCCTTCCACAAAATCCACGCTGACATTGACATTGTTGGGCAGCCTTTTCTTAGGATGACCATTCAAGCGGATGTGGTCAATCTTCTCCCCGAGACCTTTAATGAGCTTATCCCGAAGATGAGCCACCCGTTCTGCTCCCTTGCCCATCTCCTGCCCGGCCAGCTCCACCGCCTTGCCCAGCCCTACGATAGCCGGAACATTTTCTGTACCGGCCCTGCGCCTCCTTTCTTGCCCTCCCCCATGCATAAGGGAAACTAATCTGGTGCCCTTCCTGACATACAGCACTCCTACCCCTTTAGGTCCGTAGAACTTATGCCCCGAAATGGAAAGCAAGTCCGCCTTAAGTTCAGCCACGTTCACCGGGATATGCCCCGCTGTTTGCACGGCATCGGTGTGAAAATAGACCCCGGCCTCTCTGGCAATTTCGCCTATTTCTGCCACAGGCTCTATCGTGCCCACTTCGTTGT
>DATBWO010000237.1:0-3198 GCA_036514775.1 Dehalococcoidia bacterium
CTTAAAGAATTTGGTATTCTCAACAACCTACCAGTTACCAGTCGCCAATTGCTAATCACCGAGCCTTTGGGCTATCTCAGCTTCCTCAACCTGGAGATGAACGCAAGAATGGTCATAACCGACTCCGGCGGGATGCAGGTAGAGACCACAATTCTGGGCATCCCTTGCCTGACAATGCTGGACCACCCTGTATGGCCTATCACCCACGAACAGGGGACAAACATCCTGGTGGGCAGCGATTGCCAGAAGCTGAAAGATGAGGCTTTCAAAATCCTGAGTGGTAAGGGCAAAAAAGGCAGCATCCCCGAACTCTGGGACGGCAAGGCAGCCGAGAGGATTGTGGAAATACTTGCAGGACGCGACAATATAGATGGTTCTTAGCAATGCTTTGGCTGTAGACTTCCTATCAATCTCCTATTTCCCTTAGACGCTACGATGTGTTTTGACCCAGTATTGAGGTAGCTTGATTCATTAGCTCGGTTGCATCTTCATTACCATGTCGGATGTATAGAAGATGAAGAAACATATAACACCAGTGGGGTGGATAGCCCTCTTCGGCTAAAGAATCAGCAATAGCTGGTCCATAGAAATCCCAAAAATTGTCCATCGTCCACTCAAACCTAACCTTCATTCTTCCCTCCGATAATGCTGGTACTGGTGTATTGTCTGGGACCCACCAGTATTGACTTCCAGGCTCTTCATCGGTGCATAAGAGAAAATCCCCAGGCTTGCAGGGGCCATGCTCAATTTCAACCAGGTCGTGGCGCCTGTTCTTGACCACTGTTAGCAGGTCAAAATAGTCGTATGGCTCCCCGTTTGAATTGACGTAGCTTATGTCAAAGGTCGCATCCTGTACGGTGAGGATGCCGCTTCCGTTATGGCTAATTCTGACGAGAGTCATGGCATGTGTCATGCCCCCGGGAATGCCCACACCAAGACAATATGCTTCGTATCCATAGGCTTCATATAGTCTCATCAGTGCCCATGCAGTCCCCAGGCACCACACAGCGCATTCATCTTTCAGGAACATCGCAAATTCGGTCGGGGCATCAGCATCAGAGAATTTACGATACTGCTCTTGACTCATCAGTGTACATTCCGACCCCCAATCAACATGTTCATGTGCCCACTGGCGCAACAACTTCACCTTCTCCCAATCATCCAACTGTCCGTTTCGCGTTTCCGGATACTCCGTGCTGATGGTCTCCTTTAATAGAAGCAGGGCATCGTTTGCGAGCGATTCATTCTGATTTGTGAGCGACGCATTCTGGTTTGTGAGCGATTCATTCTGATTTGTGAGCGACTTATTCTGCTTCGTCAGCGACTCAATCTGCTTCGTCGGCGACTCATTGCTGACTTGACAAGACATTGAAATGGGGCCACAAATGAGAACCACAACCAGTGTTGCTATGACAAATTGCTTAGCATGTCTGCCCAGAAAGAGACGTACCTTTGGTGCCCTGCGGATGCCCAGCTCCAATCCAACGAGCAGAGTACCAATCCCAGCCAGGCCCAGGAGGACTTGCTTGACACTAATACCCGGGCTGCCCGGACCAATCCTGTGGGCTACTATAGCTGCAGCTATCATCAAGGCACCACCCACCACGAGTATTACAGAGAACGTCTTTGTCCAATTATTCATGATTCCCCTCCTTGAGCAGGATAATGATGGTATCGAGTCCCCTCGTTTCGATAGGTATCATACTAGCTCTCCCAGTCGTACCAAGAACTTGAATGCGATTTCTCACTCCTACCGCCGCCGACGCCACACACTATTTCGCAACCAATTTCTTTACATACTTCAATTTCCTCTTCCGGTAAGTTAGTTAAATCCCTGTCTCCGCCTTTGGCCAAGATGTGCGGTTTGACTATCTTCAGCGTTTCCGATATTCCCCTACCGGTGTCTATCGATGCAACGACAACGTCTACTGTACGTAATTCACTCAGTATGAGTGCCCTATCCATAAGAGGATATCTTATCCGCCCCTCAAGTTTGGTCCCCTTTCTTTTCACTAGAAGCTGGGCATCATTATTTAGCAATACCACGAGTAAGTCTCCCAGCTTTCTTGCCGCTTGAAAGTAAACAAGATGAGTTGGTGTCGGTGGGTCGAAATAGCCAGATACGGCTACCACCTCCCCTTTTTCCTTCAAGGCTTCGAAAAATTTGATGCGTTTATCCGGATGCAATATAATCATGGACTTTCAGAAGCTCTCCCATAATCATCATCGACTCGCACCACGTCTTCCGCTTCAGGAGTGGAAACTTCAACGAGAGTCGTATCTTCTATCGCCTCTATCCGGTGAATAGTCATCGGTTTTACGTGGTAACTACAGTCTGGCACTAAAGGGATAACATTGGTCATATTCCCATTCTTAATTATCAAACTAGCTCTCCCCTTCAAGCAATATAAGGTCTCGTCTTTTTGTTTGTGATATTGCAGACTTAATCGATGGCCCTTTTTTATGAACAGAATCTTGCCTATGTATTTCTCGGTAACGGCAAACAGAATTTCATGGCCCCAAGGTTTTTCTATTCTTTCCAATTTACTACAAATCCTCCCTTTGAGAGATTCCCTTCGCCACTATTTAACCACATATCTTAATTAGCCTGCACTCTTTTTTTCCGCAATTCAAAGAATATCAATCCCCCGTTATTAACACTGATAACCTGTTCAATTTCTTTTCTACTAATCAATAAATTAATGGGATATGTAATCAACGTTCTAATTGCCGGGAAAAGGGTCCACCTGTTGAACATTTTCTTCGTGAACCAAGATAGAATAGAAAAAGGAACCAGAAAATCGTTCAACAAACAAATCTTCTTACTCCCGTATTCAATTGTCTGAACTACCCTGAACCCATTCTTTTCAAACAGTTTTATCCATTCTTGAGCAGGATAATGATGATATTGAGCCCAGAATCTGTTATAGAGTATACGGTACCTTTTCGCCATAGATTCCAAACTCAACTTTGTCAAGAATATGTTTACTATTGTGTATTGCTCGAACGAATCTGTAGGAACCGTAATGTAAAAACCTCCATCATCTGACAGAAGTCGGTGAACTTCTTTCAGCACTGGTTCCAAATCGCTTGCGTGTTCCAAGGCACTGTTAGAATAAATAGTATTGAAAGATCGGTCCTCTTTCGGGATGTTGCTTCCGAAACACTGAATCAGTTCCTCATATATAGCGTATTTCC
>DATBWO010000238.1:0-4916 GCA_036514775.1 Dehalococcoidia bacterium
AAACAGCCAACTTGCCGATATCGCCGCCCGGGAAAAAGATGGGATTTACCACATAGCTATCGGTGGTGAAAGCCAGCTGGCCGCTGGCTTCGAAAATAGCCGAATCATCCAGTTTATTTAACGCCGGATTAGCCAGGAAAGGCAGGAATTTTTTCTCCACCAGTTCGTGGCTCAATTTGCCACCGCTGCCATGGGCTAAAAGAATGCTGTCATCCATAAGCCTACTCCATATTTGCCCTAAAAACCTGGCAAACTTTCCGGAGTCCCGTATTGATAATAGGCGGCGCAGGCGCCTTCGCTGGAAACCATGCAGGGGCCGACAGGTCTTTCCGGTGTGCAAACCTTTCTAAAGAGTTTGCACTCCAGTGGTGTCGCTGCGCCGCGGATTACATCCCCGCACCGGCATCCTTTGGGCTCCCTCGGTGGTTTCAGACTCACTGAAAAAGCCTTGTCGGCGTCAAATTGCTCGTATTTTCCTCTCATTCTCAAGCCACTGTGGGGGACAATTCCAATCCCCCGCCAGTTAGCTTCGCCGATCTCAAAAACCTTCTCCATTAGTTGCCGGGCTTTTCTATTTCCCTCGGGCTTTACCCCCCGGCGGTAAGCTATCTCCACTTTAGGCTCGCCCTTCTCAATTTGCTCCACCAGTTTATCTATGCATAACAGGATATCTAACGGTTCAAATCCCGAGATGACACAGGCCACTCCGTAATCCTTGGGGATAAATTCGTAGGGATGAGAACCAATTATAACACTAACATGTCCGGGACCGACGATGCCGTCTAGCTTTACCTCGCCGGAGTCGAGCAGCGCTTTCATCACCGGTGGGGTCAACTTATTAAGGGACAGAACGTAGAAGTTTTCTATTTTCTCCCGTTGTGCCTTAAGTATAGAAGCAGCTATTGTGGGCGCCGTGGTCTCAAAGCCGATGCCGATGAAGATGACTGATTTCCCGCGGTTGGATTTGGCTATCTCTACAGCGTCTATAGTGGAATATACTATTCGTATATCTGCTCCCTCAGCTTTCGCCTGTTGCAAACTCGAATAGCTGCCGGGAACTCTTATCATATCTCCGAAAGTAGTGATAATAACGTTGGGCAGGTGCGTCAGGGCGATGGCTTTATCCAGGTCAGCAGTGGCGGTAACACAGACGGGACAGCCTGGCCCTGACCTCATTTCCACCGTTTTGGGAACTAATTGGCGAATCCCATATCGCAGTATGGCATGCGTGTGCCCACCGCAAAATTCCATTAGTCTTATGGTCCTGGTGGAGCGCTGAGCAATTTTGCGTGCTAGCCCCCTGGCTAGCTTGTTGTCTTGATACTCGTCAATGAACTTCACTTAGACTTGCTATCTCTTCCAGGAGCTTCAGGGTCTCCTCGGCTTCAGCCTCGTCTATAACGCCTATGGCATATCCCGTATGTAGCAATACGTAATCCCCCAGCTTGGCCTCTGGAGTAAAGGCAATGCTAACTCGACGCCTCACACCGGCGATTTCTGTTTCCGCCTCATCCCCGTTTATGGAAACAATCCTTACTGGTATTGCTAAACACATGGTATCCCGTATTTTAGCCCAGGTTAACCCATAATACAAACTGATACTCTAGGCCCCAAAATAGACGGTGTTTAGCAATCTCTAAGCGAGGTTCCCAGTCCGATTATAGCGGGCTCCAGCTTCGCAATGAGATTGCCACGTCCCGATAAATCGGGACTCACAATGACAAAAAAGGGAGCGCTGGCGAGGCAACTGCCTCGCTGTAAGTGGGGATGAGCCTCTTCTCTACGCTATTCTGACGCAGTATAGTGGCGGAGTTCATCTCCGCCTTGCCCCGAACGGTTTTGAATTTGAAATTTGGAGTTTGGAGTTTGGAGTTTGTTTAGTCCTGTCCTGAGCAAAGTCGAAGAGATTTAGTATTAAATATTAGGATTTCATACTGCAAGAGGAGATTAAATGGTACTAAGTTACTCTTACTAATGGGTGATTGACGGCAGAGGGACTACACTATACAATGAGTTATTGGAGTTAAATCTAAAAAACCGAGAATGTTTTTGAAAATGTAGTGGGCAAGCCTGATAAATCAGGTAACTGCAAAAATTGGAGGTGAACAATTTCAAGGACAGTGAAGACAAGTCTGAGGCTAAAGCTAGAGCGAAGGGAAAGCAGCCCGAAACCAAAAGCGATTGCAAAAGGACATTCGCGTAATGGCCAAGGACAAAAGGGGAGAGGTGGTTATTCCTCTGAAATAAAGCCTCAAAGGGAAAATTATTTAACTCTAAGCTAACCCTCAGTAACTCTAAGCTAACTTTCAGTCACTCTAAGCTAACCCTCAATAACTCTAAGCTAACTTTCAGTCACTCTAAGCTAACCTTCAGCCACTCTAAGCTAACCTCAGTAAGTCTAAGCTAACTTTCAGTAAATTATCACGGAAGGAGGAGACCAATGAGCAGTAGAAGATAATTCAGATAAGAAATGTCATGGGGAGGCTAGCACATGAAGGCAAAGATTGGCAAGCTTAAAAAGAAAGTGCCTCCGACACCGGTCGAGGATACGAAGGCACAGCTAAAGGACCCTCTGCAAGGAAACCCCATAGCCATTTCTTATTGTATCAGGGCCGGATTTCGTCGTCAAGTCTGCCAGTTAAATGTAACCGGAAAATTATGGGCCTGGTTAGAACTTGAGTAAGAATTCCAGGGATAGCCGAGACAAATCTGAGGCTAAAGCTAGAGCAAGATTAAATAGACTAAAGTAAGGAGGTGAAAAAGAATGAAAAGGTGTGTGAACAAGGGTGGTCGGCAGTTTCGCCATGGGGAGAAGGGCTCCCTTGATATTGGAGTGCTGTTTGCGTTGCTGGCTGAGTTCCTGGTTAGTTTGCTGGTGTTATCTAGTTCTATGATTTCCATGACGTCAGCAGCAATTCCTCAAATCACCGCGTGGATAAGCGGTGATTCTGGGGAGGAGGCGGCCGTAGAATTGCAAATGGTGCAGACAGGGGTGACGGCCTACGAGAATGACAACGATGGAGATTTGCCTACTGTTATAGGCTTTCCGCGTGCTGACGAGATGGATGAGTACTTTGTCGGCGGCGTAGCCGCTCTGCGGGGTACTTATAGTCTTGATGGCACTACTGGCTTGGTAACTCAGACTTCCTATCCTCAAGCAACTGGTGGCCTTCTAGGTATCCTGCAAATGATAACCTTTTAGCAATCTTGGCTAAGACCAAAACGACCATGGGGGCTCATCGGCGGAATTGTATTGCTCCACTCCCGCCGATGAGTCTTTCTATTTTCCGGGAAATGCTAAATCCGGATTTCTAAATACTAAACAACATTAAAGTACAAAATGCCAATGCTCAAAGCTGGCGGGGACGAGCCTCGCCCCTACAAATAAATGGTTCGCCTCTCGGTGGGGAGGGCTGAGGGAGAAAAATAGAGATGACCCCTTTTCAAATTTCAAAAAGACATTGCGATTGACGCTAGTTAGGCATTGTGCTATGTTATGCGACATAATTCATTTGAGGGAGCACAAGTTAAATCAACCCCAGAAAGTCTGCCCTTAATTTACCGGGGTCTCCACGAAACTTGTAAGATTTTCATAGGATGGGCTATATGCGAAGCGACATGGTGAAGAAGGGAATTGAGCGGGCGCCTCACAGGTCGCTGCTGCGGGCTGTCGGTTGCTCTTCAGACGACTGGGACAAGCCATTTATCGGAGTAATCAATAGCTTTAGCGAGATTGTCCCCGGGCATATCCATTTACAAAAAATCGCCAAGGCTGTGAAGGAAGGGATTCGCAGTCGGGGCGGAGTGCCTTTTGAGGTCAATACCATAGCTGTTTGCGATGGTATCGCTATGAACCATTTGGGAATGAAATACAGCTTGCCCAGCCGGGAGCTCATTGCAGACTCGGTGGAAATTCTGGCTCAGGCTCATGCCTTCGATGGGCTAGTGTTCATCCCGAATTGCGACAAGGTCATTCCTGGAATGCTGATGGCTGCAGTCAGACTTAATTTGCCCTCTGTCTTTGTGAGTGGTGGTCCCATGCTGGCTGGGAAGTTTGTCCAGGGAAACGCTATCAAGGCTGTTGACCTTATTACGGTCTTTCAAGCGGTAGGCAAAGTAGCCAGGGGCAAGATGACCGAGGCTGAGTTGCAGGAACTGGAGATGGTCGCTTGCCCTGGTTGTGGGAGCTGTGCCGGGATGTTCACTGCTAATACTATGAATTGTCTCAGCGAAGCCTTGGGGATGGCTTTGCCGGGTAACGGCACGATACCGGCAGTGGAAGCACGGCGCAGGAGATTAGCCTATAAAGCCGGGCAGCAAATCATGGAAGCGCTAGCCGAAGATATTCGGCCTAAAGATGTTATCACCAAGGATTCCCTTTATAATGCCTTTGCTGTGGATATGGCTCTGGGGGGCAGCACAAATTCCGTGTTGCATCTTACTGCCATAGCGCATGAGGCTGGGGTAGCTTTTCCCTTATCCCTGATAAACGAGATTAGCGACTCCGTTCCTCATATCTGCAAATTAAGCCCAGCCAGCGATTATCATATTGAGGACCTGGACTTAGCCGGTGGCATTCCGGCGATAATGCACGAGCTATCGGGATTGTTGAAGCTGGAGGCGAACACAGTTTTGGGCAAGCCGATAGGCGACATAGCTAGGAAGGGCAGAGTTAAGAATAGAGAGGTAATCCGCTCCCTGTCGCAACCGTATGCTCCTACCGGAGGTATTAGCATATTATTTGGCAATTTGGCGCCTGATGGCAGCGTGGTGAAAGGCGCTGCAGTAGCTTCTGAGATGTTAGTTCATCGGGGTCCAGCGAGAGTTTTCGATAGTGAAGAGGAGGCTACGGCGGCGATAATGAAAGGCGAATTTAAGTCAGGTGAGGTAATCGTCATTCGCTATGAAGGCCCCAA